>DASWYH010000475.1:0-12472 GCA_036405095.1 Gemmata sp.
GTATCGGGCGGCCCCCTTCCGGGCGCGGCGCGTCACGAATTCGACCCGCCCCCGGCGTTCGTGAACGAGAATCGCAACGGATCGGTTGAGCGGTGCGCCGCGCGGGGCTACCATTAAGTGCGTCCACCTCTTCACCACCGCGGGTCACGCGCATGTTACGCCCGGCACTTGCTCTCGGTCTCGCTCTGTGTTTGAGCGGCTCGGCTCAGGCGGCCAAGACGGCGGGTACGATTGAGGTGCCCGCCGACCCCGGTTCGGCGCCGGTCGCCGACGGCTACCGCTTCAAAGAGGCGTACAAGGGCGCGTACCAACTCACGGAGCGCGCTGCGCTCAAGTACAGCGGAGTGAACGTCTACGACCTCACGTTCCCGTCGCCGGTGGTTACGGCCATCCCCGAGAACAACACCGTTTACGCGGAGTACTTCGTCCCGAGCGGGCCGGGCAAGTTCCCCGCGGTGGTCGTGCTCGACATCATGCAGGGGAACCAGCGCATCGCCCGGGGCGAGGCCATGTGGCTCGCGCAAAACGGGGTCGCGGCGCTCGTGGTCATTCTGCCGCACTACAACCAGCGCCGCGCGCCCGACAGCAAGGTGAAGCTCGTTTCCACCGACCTCCCCCGGACCCTCACGGGCGTCCGCCAGGGGGTGCTCGACTGCCGGTGCGCGGTCGCGTGGCTGGCCGCGCGCCCGGAAGTCGACGCCGACAAGCTGGGCATGGCCGGGACCAGCCTGGGCAGCTTCCTGACGGCGCTCACGTCCGCGAACGAGCCGCGCATCAAGAAGGTGTGCATGGTGCTGGGCGGGGGCGGGCTGGTGGATGCGTATTACGGCCACCCGAAGGCCAAAGCGGTTACGGACGTGCTGGACACGTTCGGCGGGAAGGCCGTGGTGAAGCGGATCATCGCCCCGGTGGACCCGCTCACCTACGCGGCGCAACTCAAGGGCAAGAACCTGCTGATGGTCGCGGCCACCAACGACGATGTGGTGCCCGCGAGGGCCGCGACCGCACTCTGGGAGGCGACCGGGAAACAGCGGATCGTGTGGATCGAGTCCGGGCACGTGACCGCCGGGCTGTACGCGATGTCCATCCTGCGCGAGGTGCGCGACCACTTCCACGCGAAGTAGCGCCCCGTAAAGGCGGCCCTTCCGGACCCGGAAACGAAGTCCGCGTTACCGGGGCGCGGACCGTTCCGGCCCCCCGCAACGCGCCGTTTCACCGGTCCCGCATCACTTCAGTTTCAACGTGCTCGCGGGCAGGCACAGCCCGTCCTTACACGCGCTGATCGACACCCGCACTTCGACCTCGCCCTCGCCGGTCGGGAACCGGCCCTTGAGGGTCGTGGCGCCTTCGTAGATCCGGTACTTCCCCACGACCGTGTCCGCGATCTCCTTGCCCTTCGGGTACTCCACCTTCGCCTCGACCTTCTTCCCGCCGACGTACACGGTCACCTCGGTGCGCGACTCCGCGAGCATCTCGGTCCCGACCGGGTTCGCGTACAGGTGCCAGGGTGCGTCCACGGTGAGCACCAGCGTGAAGGTGCGCGCCCCGTCCTTCACGGGGTCGAGCGTGAGTTTGGGAGTGACCACGTCTTCCGATTTCCGCGGCTTCTTCGGCTTCGGGGCGTCCTTCGGCGCGGGCTTCTCGGGTCCCCCGGCGGCGTCCAGGAGTTCGTCGAGCGTGCGCAACATCAGCGGCATCGCGGTGGGGGAGGTGCGGAGCGCGAGCGAGAACGCCTTCACGGTGCGGACGCCGCGGTCGCGGTAGCCGTCGTCCTTGAGCTTCGCGCCGAGTCGGAGCAGGTTCCGCGCCATCTGCGAGTTCCCGGAGGGCTGCACCCCGTCGTAGCTGTCCTTCGCGCGGGCGAAGAGCTTCTCGGCGTCAGACGCGGTGAAGTAGAACCCGCCGTTCACGGGGTCCGCGTAGAACTTCACCGCAAGGTCGGTGAGCTGCTTCGCGCCGTCGAGCCACTTCTGGGCGCCGGTCGCGTCGTGGAGGTTGAGCAGCCCGTGAATCAGGAACGCGTAGTCGTCGAGAAACGCGGCGCCCTTCGGGGCCGGCTCGGCGCCCGGGGCCGCCGCGTAGAGGCGATGAAGCCGCCCGTCCTTGTCGCGCAGCTTCGCCAGC
Source organism: Gemmata sp. (assembly GCA_036405095.1). Classification (GTDB taxonomy): domain Bacteria; phylum Planctomycetota; class Planctomycetia; order Gemmatales; family Gemmataceae; genus Gemmata. The sequence continues at coordinate 2,125 of DASWYH010000475.1, forward strand.
AGAAAATCGGCCGCGTCCGCGGCGGCCCGGGTGTACGCCTGGTCCTTGAACACCGCGCCCGCCTTGGCGTACCCGGCGATCATCTGCCCGTTCCAGGCGGTGATGATTTTCGTGTCGAGGAACGGGCGCTCGCGCCTGGCCCGGTGGTCGAACAGCTTCTTCTTTAGGGGCTCCAGCTTCGCGAGCAGCTCGGCTTCCGTGAGTTTGAGCCCCTTCGCGCTCTCGGCGAGGGGCCTCGGCAGGCGGAGGATGTGGAACTGGTCCTCGAAGTTCGGGGCCGTCACACCGTACACCGCTTTCACGAGCGCGGTGTCCGCGTCGTTGCCCAGCACCTTCGCGACCTCTTCCGCGGTCCAGACGTAGAACTCGCCCTCCTTGCCGTTGCTGTCGGCGTCGAGGGCGGAGTAGAAGCCCTTTTCGGGTGCGGTCATTTCGCGGCGCACGAACCCGAGCGTTTCGGCCACCACCCGCTTGTACTCGGGCCGCGGGTCGAGCGCGTAGGCTTCGGCGTACAACTCAACGAGCTGGGCGTTGTCGTAGAGCATCTTCTCGAAGTGCGGAACGGTCCAGGTGCGCTCGGTGCTGTACCGGTGGAACCCGCCGCCGAGGTGGTCGTAGATGCCGCCCTCGAGCATCTTCGCGAGCGTGTTCTGGGTGAGTTTCGCGAGGCGCTCGTTCCCCGGCTTGTGGCTCTGGGCCAGAACGAACCCCCACACCGGCGGGCGCGGGAATTTGGTTCCGCGGTAGTTGCGCGCCTTGCTCCCGGTGCCCCCGTGCTCGGGGTCGATGTCGAACGCGTCGAGCCCATCGGTCACGAGATCGCGCTTGAGCGGCACGAGGGCCACGGCCCGGCTGTTCGCGTCGAGCGCTTCGATCGTGTTCTTCGCGATGCGGTCCGCTTGCTTCTCCAGGTCCGGGCGGTCCTTGTCGAACTCGATCACCTTTTTGAGGACCGTCTTGAACCCGGGGATCGTGTCCTCGCCGACCTTCCGGTCGTCCGGCGGAAAGTAGGTGGCGCCGAAGATCGGCTTCCCGTCCGGGGTGAGGAACATGTTGAGCGGCCACCCGCCCTGTTCGCCGGTGGTGTTGAGCGCGGTCATGTAGATGTCGTCGATGTCCGGGCGCTCTTCGCGGTCCACCTTGATGCACACGAAGTTCGCGTTGAGGATCTTGGCGACCTCCGCGTTGGAGAACGACTCGCGCTCCATGACGTGGCACCAGTGGCACGCGCTGTACCCGATCGACAGGAAGATGAGCTTCTTCTCCTTCTTGGCCTTTTCAAACGCTTCCGGCCCCCACGGATACCAGTTCACCGGGTTGTGCGCGTGCTGGAGCAGGTACGGGCTGCTCTCCTTGGCGAGCTTGTTGGGCGCGCCCTTCTCCTTCGGGAGCTCTTTGCCCTTGGGCGGCGCCGCAGCGTCGGGTGCGGAGGTGAGGGTCGCGCACGCGACACACACGAGAAACGCGAGGAGGCTCGATCGCATGCGCAAGCTCCGAAGGAGGGAGGGCGGGGGGATGATACGCGGGCTCCGACCCGTCAGGTACCGAGCGGCCAGCGGTCGCCGGTTTTTGCGCCCGGGGGCACCGGGGTGTTCATGAAGTACGCCCACACTTCGCCTTGCCCTTCGATTTCGATCCGCGCGCGAAGGAACGGCCCCGGGACGCCCTCGAAATCGTCCAACTCGGCCAAGCAGCGCTCGCTCACCGCGAACAGTTCGCCGTGAACCGCCAGGCCGTTGGCGTCGTCGCACACCAGTCCCGGGTGCGGGCCGAGATCGACCACCCGGTATCGCGGCGCGGTCGTCACCTCCGCGATAAACGTTTGGTCCGCGAGCAACCGATGGTTCCGCTCGCTGTGCTTCAGTGTGCCGTACACGAAGAGGGCCGTTCCGGGCGGGAGCATCGGGGTTCTCGGTGGGGGCGGAAGCCGGCTGCGCGGTCCCGCGGACCCCGCGCCCCCGTGCGGCGCGGGACGCGGCAAGAGGCGCGCGACGCGGTAAGGAGCGGCGGGCCGTTCGTGATGTCGATCTTACAATCCGGCGGTTTTGTTGTACGCGGGCGCGGCGGTTGCGAACAATGATCACGCCCAACACGTCCTCGGAACGGAGGCCGATCCATGTCCCCCTTACGAACGCTCATCAGCACGGCCGTCGCAACGGCCGTTTCCCTCGGTGGACCCGCAACCGCGAATCCCCACGGTGCCCCGTGTGTCCCCTGTGCGCCCTGTTCCCCGAACGAGTTGCCCAAGGTCGGCACGGTCCGCACGCTCCCGGTGCTGTCGGTGTCGCTGACCGTCGGCGGCACCGGGCGCGAGGCGAAGCGCGCCGTGTACTCGCCGCCCCCGGGCTGGTACGTGCGCAGCCACCGGGTCCAGGTGAGCAACCGGTACGGGACAGTGACCTACGCCGTGAGCACGGTTCCCGCCGGGTTCGAGTGGCGCACCGACGAGCAGGCCGCGTCCGCGGGCAAATCGAGCACCGGGGGCACGGTCAGCGCGTACAAGGTGTCGGGCGGCGGTCAGTTCGCCACGGTCCGCGACGCCACCGCCACCGACCACCAGGCGCTCGCGACGAGCCACCACGTTCTCGTGATCGATGTCGGCGTGCGCGGGTCGGGGTTCCTCCAGAGCGGCAGCGGCGTCGATCTGACCGTGATCGCGGAGATGGTGTACCTCGGCCGGTGAGCCGAGCACGCGTGGTGACCGGCGGACGGGTGGCTAGACGACCCCGGGAGAAAGAACGTTGTTGCTCGGCTGGGAGCCCGGGGGCGGGCTGAGCGCCCCACCGTTGAAGAACGTGGCGCCGCTCTGGAGCCCCTGACTGGACCCCGAAAGCACCAGACCCTGTCGCGCGGTGCTGCCAGAGCCGCTCAACCCGACGGTCCCCGTTCCGCTCACGGTTGGGCCGGCAAAGGCGCTCGCCCCCACCCATGTGTCACCGAAGAACCCGAAACCCTGGAACCCGTTCAACCCGCTCAGAGATGTGACCCCGTCGGTCAGGGAGTACGCCGAGATCGGGGTAGACGAACTGGTCCCTACGGACGAGGTGAGCACGTCCGCGATGCCGTCCCCGTTGACGTCCGCGGAGCCGAGGCGCACGTCGGTGGGGGCGGCGAAGCCCGTTTGGAAGGTGACGCCCGGGGCCAACTCGGTCGCCCCGAACGAGAACGGGTTGAGGTTAAAGGTGCTGATCTGCGACGCCCCGGTGTTGGGCGACACGAACAGTTGCCCGTTGCTCCCGCCGGCGATGGAGATGCCCCCCAGGAACCCGGGGTACGGGAACATCTGCGATATCGGAGACACGAACGTCCCGCCCCCCATCTGACCGAGCGTGTAGGCGTTCGTGTACATCCGGATGTCCGGTTGCGTCGTCCCCGCACCGGACGCGGTGACGAGCCGCGGGAGCGCGTTGGACGCGGCGCTCAGGGTCGCCACCCGCACCTCCCCGAGGAACCCCGGGTACGCAAAGAAGCTCGCGCGCAGGTCCGGATTGCTGCCGGCGAACCGGCCGCCGGTGTTGAAGTCGAACACCTTGACGTGCCCGCTCGCGCCGGCCCCGGGGGAGGTGACGACCTCGGCGAACCCGTCGCCGTTGAAGTCGCCGGCGGCCACGAACACGCCGCCCGCGAACCCGGGCACCTGACCCGCGCCGGCCACGTTCGAGTACGCGAAGAAGTCGGAGATCAGGACCGCTTGCCCGGAGAACCGCGCCGCGCGGCCGTCGTAGATGCGGATTTCGGAGCCGCTCCCGGCCCCCGGGCCTTGCGCGGTGATGATGTCCGGGACGCCGTCGGCGTTCACGTCGCCGCTCGCCGAGCGCACGGCAACGGTGGGGTCGTCGAAGGGCTCGAACGTGCCGCCCCCGAACGCGTTCGGGGCGAACGTGGCGGGCGTGCAGCGGTCTTCGAGGGGCTCGGCGCGGAGCGCCACGGGGCACGATGGAACATGAACCTTTGGGCCGCGCGCGACCCGCCGGCGAAGTGGCCAGATCATGGCTGGAACTCACAGGTGGCAATCAGGGAGGGGCGAGACGCACCCGATCGGTGCGGGGCCGGGAGAGGGTTTGCAAAGGCTGTTCCAAACGGGTCGCCGCGACCGGCGGCGGGGCGCGGAACGGTGCCCCGGGAATCGTTTGCCGAAAGTCCCCTCGTGCCGGTACACTGCTTCCCACCACCCCACCACGCGGTGACCACCCGATGAACGAACCGATCAGCCGCCGCACGGTCCTCCGGGCCGGTTCCGCGCTCCCGCTCGGAGGCGCGCTGGCCCTGCGCACGCGCGCGGCACAACCGCCGAAGCGCCCGCTGATCGAAGCCTATGCGATGCCGCAGAGCTACATCGCGGGCGAGGAGGTCAAGGTCCGGCTCTCGTGCCAGGGCGATTCGTACTGGTACAAAGTGTTCCGCCACGGGGCCGCCAAGGAAGAGGTCGCGAGCGGGATGGTCGAGAACCCGCGCCCGCACGACATCCCGAAGGACGCCTCCGCGAACGGGTGCCGCTGGCCCGTGGGCCTCACCGTGCGCACGACCGGCTGGCGCACCGGCTACTACTCGGTGTCGTTCGGCAGCACCAAGGGACCGGCCGTCGATCTGGCCGACGCCTTCTTCGTCCTGCGCCCCAAGCGGCCCGGCCGGGACGCCGACATCCTGCTCCCCCTGGCGACCAACACGTACAACGCCTACACGAACTGGGGCGGTTACAGCCTGTACGCATACCACGGGCGCCACAAGGTGCAGGGCCGCCGGGTGTCGTTCGACCGGCCCCAGTTCTCGCAGTTCCCGCGGTGGGAAGAGCCGTTCGTGCGGTGGGCCGAGAAGGCGGGCTACGCGCTCGACTTCTGCACCAACCTGGATCTCGAATTCCACCCGGAGTTGCTGAAGCGCTACAAACTCGTCCTGAGCGTCGGGCACGACGAGTACTGGTCCGCACCGATGCGCGACGCGCTGGAGGGGTACATCGCGAACGGCGGCAACGTCGCGTTCTTCAGCGGGAACACCTGTTGCTGGCAGGTCCGCACGGAAGACCAGGGTGCCGCGCTCCGGTGCTGGAAGCAGTCGTTCGGCGACGACCCCGTTTACCAGACCGGCGACCACAAAACGCTCAGCACGCTGTGGAGCCACTACCTGGTGAACCGCCCGGAGAACCACCTCACGGGCGTGGGGTTCCTGTGGGGCGGCTACCACCGCAGCCACGGGCAGTTCATGGACGGCAGCGGCGCGTTCACCGCGCACCGGCCCGAGCACTGGCTGTTCGCCGGGACGGGCCTCAAGCGCGGTGACGCCTTCGGGGCGAAGCTGCCCGAGTACAAGGTGGTCGGCTACGAGTGCGACGGGTGCGAACTCGTCTGGAAGGACGGGCTCCCGTTCCCGACCCACACCGACGGGACGCCAAAGGGGTTCGAGGTGCTCGCAACGGCCCCGGCCCGCTGGCACCCCGACGACGCCGAGTGGTACGAGCGGTGGGCGAAAGGGCGGACGGGAAACGCGGTCGTGGGCACCTACACGCGCGGCGGGACCGTGGTCACCGTGGGCACGACGGATTGGGCCTTCGGCCTCCGTGGGAACGATCCGAACATCACCCGCATCACCAGGAACGTCCTGGACAAACTCGGGACGTGACTGCCGCGGAACGGGTCCGGGCTCGGTAAAGTCGAACGCGCGTCGCCCGAGCACGCGGTGCCGTTTGTCTCGATGTCGTGAGGTCGAAGTCCCGCCGGGAGGTTCCCATGCAACCCAAGGCCCCGCCCGCGAGCGCGCTCAAAGAGATTGGCAAGCCGCTCGACCCGGCCACGCAGGTCACCCGCGTGCGGTTCGCCCTCAACGGGCGGGTCCTCGCCGCCGCGTGCTTCGACGGCAAGGTGCGGCTCTGGGACACGACCGGACAGGAGCCCGCCGAACAGAAGCCGCTCGGCGGCTTCAACGGCTGGGTGACCGCGCTGACCTTCGGCGTGCAACAGGTGTTCGCGGCGGACTCGTGGGGGCGGCTCTCGGCGTGGCGGCTCGGCGGCCCCGAACCGGTCGCGCACTGGACCGCCGAAGCCGCGCACGACGGCTGGGTGCGGAGCATCGCGTTCGACGCGCGGGCGCTGGCGGTCGCGAGCTGCGGGCGGGACGGGTTCGTGCGCGTCTGGGACCGGGCGCGCGGCAAGAAGTGGCACGAGTTCGAGTTGAAAACCGATCTGCTCTCGGTGTGCTTCGGCCCGAACGGTAAGACCGTGCTCGCGGGCGACCTGTTCGGCGTCGTGCGAGAGGTCGAAATCGCCTCCGGAAAGGTGGTGCGCACCTTCGAGGCGAAGGAACTCTACAAGCTCGACCGGATTCAGGACGTGGGCGGGGTCAAGTGCCTGCTCCTCTCCCCCGACGGGAAGGCGCTGCTGGTCGGCGGGGCCGAGCCCAAAACCGGCGGGTTCGTGCAGTGCGTCCCGCTCCTGATCGCGTTCGATTACGAAACCGGGAAGCGGCGGGCACAGTACAAAGGCGCGAACGATAACGAAGGGTACGTGACCGATCTGGCGTGGCACCCTGACGGGTTCGTGATTTTCACAACGAGCGGCCAACCGGGTCAGGGCAAGTTCCACTGTTGGAAGCCGGGCACGGCGGCCCCGTTCTTGAGCGGCGGCAAGCTGCCCAACTGCCACAGCGTCGCCCTACACCCCGATGGCGCTCGGATCGCCGTGAGCGCGACCAACGCGAACAGCAGCGGCAACGGGCGCGTGAAAGGTGCCGGCGGGGGATACCCCGAAAACACCTCGCCGATTCAGTTGTGGACCGTGCCGAAGGGGTGAGAAGAATCCTGACAATAGCGCCCGTGCCCCTCCTCTGCGTGGTCCGGGTTCTCGCCGGATTCGGGTCTAAAGAGTAGGTCGGGGCGCCGCGCCGAGCGGTTCCAGCGTCCCGCACCGTTTCCATCCGAGCCCGAAAGCCGCACCGCTCGAATGGCGGCGCGATTCTCAGACGACGGTCTTACTCCTTTTCACGTTTCATTTCGATCAGCAAGAGGCGCGATTTCTTGAGCGTTTTGAACTCGCCCGGTCGGTCCTTTTCGCTATCGGCTTCCGCATAACAGAGCTTCAGCGCGTCGCCCTTCAGTTCATAAATGCCTTGCCACGTCTTGTCTTTGAGCCCACCCTCCTGGTGCGCAAGGTCGATGTGTTTCGGGTTCTTGACCGGGTTCAGAATCAAGTCCCCCTTCATCTCCGTGCCGCCCGCCGTCGTAATGTGAAAGTTGTTCTCCTTTATGACGAGGGTGCCGCCAACGACGCGGTCGAGCGGGTCGCCGTCTTGCTCGGCCGCGACCACCTTCCACTTCCCCTGCAACGATTTCAGATCCATCTTCGCGTCATCACTAGCCCATGTTGTGAACGTGACGAACGCCAGAACACAACCGATGAGCACCACTCGCATTGGGTTTCTCCACTAAAAGAACGTGTCGCGATGAAATACCGGGCGTGCAACAGGTGCTAACAATCGCTCCCCGAACGGGTCGGAACGATACCGCCCCACCGGCGTACTCAACCGCATCGCGTCGCGCCTGCGTTTGGTATCACGGCCCCTCTGCAGGGTCGGGAGCAGGTGGGCGCTCCCCCGCGCGCTCCTCGGGAGGGGCGACGGGAGGGAGGGAGCCGGCCATCGGCCGCTTCAGTTCGGCATATGGTTTTTCCGCAGGCACGCTCACTAGCTCCCGCTCCGGGTAGCGCAGAGCGGTCAACTTGCCGCCGAACACGCACCCGGTGTCGATGCAGATGCACCGGTTGACCCACTCCGGCGCGAGCACCGGCGTGTGCCCGTAAACTACGTTCGCCCGCGCCCGGTAGTTGGCCGCCCAGTTCAACCGGACCGGCAAGCCGAACTCGTCCTTCTCCCCGGTCGTGTCCCCGTAAATGGCGAACGCGCGCACCTTTCCGGACACGCGCCCGTGCATGTCGGCCGTGAGCCCCGCGTGCGCGACCACCAGCCGCCCGCGGTCGAGTACGAGGTGCGTCGGGAGCTTGGAGACGAACTCTTGCACCCGCGCGCGCTGTTCGGGCTCCTCCTTCTCGAACTGTTCGATCGACTGCGCCAGACCGTGGCTCGGCTTCACATGATCGGGCGCCTTGAACCAGCGCAGGAGCTTGTCCTCGTGGTTCCCGAGCACGCAGAACGCGGCCCCGCGCTGCGCGGCGTCCATCACCAGGCGATAAACCCCCGGGGTATCGGGGCCGCGGTCGCACAGATCGCCCACGAACACCAGCCGGCGCCCCGCCGGCGGCGTCACGCGCCAGAACCCGGCCCCGTCGGCGTCGGTCTCACGCGCGAGCGCGTAACCGAGTTGCGTGAGCAGCGCGAGGAGTTCGTTCAAGCAGCCGTGAACGTCGCCGATGATATCGAACGGCCCGCACTCGTCCCGCCGGTTCACCGGGAGCCGATACCGCTCGAACGTCACCGCCCCGACCTCGTCCTCACTCTTCAGAACGTGAACCCGGCGGATGCCCTCCTCGGCAAGTTGGGCGAGCGACCGGCGCAGCTCCTCGGCGTGGCGCTGGGTCACGTGCGGCCCGAACGGCCGCTCCGCGGCCCGCTTCTGGTTCCGCTCGTGGCAGAACTCCGCGCTGAAGTCGAACACCACCGCGGTCACCTGAGCGTGGTACTGTCGCGCCATCTCCAGGAGCGGCTTGCGGGCGCTCGGGCGGACGTTGGTCGCATCGATCACCGTGAGCTTCCCGCGCGCGAGCCGCATTGCGCACGCGCGGTGAAGCAGCTCGAACGCATCGTCCGAGGCGCTCTGGTTCATCTCGTCGTCGCACACCATGCCCCGGAAGAAGTCCGAAGACAGGACCTCCGTTGGGCGGAAGTGCTTGCGCGCGAACGTGGACTTGCCGGCCCCCGACGGGCCGACCATCAGCACGAGCGCGAACTCCGGGATGTGAATCGTCATGGGCGGGCCAAGCTCCTCGTGGTGCGGACCAGATGCCGGCGGGCACGTTTTCGCGGAACAGGAAAGGAGGCACCTGCGAGTTCGGAGTTCGCGCGTCGCCAATTACGCTGGTAGCGGAATTGGCTGATTGTGCATTTCCTCATCACTCTGGGAATTGAACTGATAGAGTCAGGGCCGTAACATCCGTATTATTCGGTGCAAACTGCCGATCCGCCCGGTTCGTTGTAAAGCGGATAACCGTGCGCGGCCTCGTTGTTCGGCCCGACCGGCCCCTCACCGGTCCCCGAACGCATCAACCCCAAGGAGTAGCACTCAATGTTGTCCCGTCTCGCCACGCGGACCTGCCTCATCGCGGCGCTCACGGCGCTCGCGCTGCTCGCGTCGGCCGGGTCCGCCCACGCCGACACCGTCAACTTCACCGGTAACACCAACAACCTCAGCGGCAACGCCCCGGTGAGCTTCTCCGGAAGCGTTACCGTGACCCCCGTCGGTGGCGGCACCTCGTCCGCGGTCAGCATCACCCTCACGAACACGACGACCGGCAACGCCGCCGGGGTGGCGTACATCACCGGCTTCGGGTTCAACCTGCCGGGCACCACTCTGAAGGCTTCCGGCGCGGCCAGCAGCGACACGGATTTCAAGTTCCTGAACTCCGTGACCAACACGACGAGCCTCCAGGCCGGTGAGTTCGACTACGCGTACAGCCTCTCGTCCACCGAACTGCACACGGTCGACCGGGGGCTGAGTTCGTCGGCCTCCAAGGCGCTGATCTCCAAGGGACTCGGCGCGGGGCAGTCGGCGACGTTCACTTTCACCGTGAACGGCAGCGTGACCGCCGCCCAGATCGTCACCGACACCAGCGGCAGCGGCGTCCCGCTGTCGGTCCGGTTCCGCTCGACGAACACCAGCGTGTACCTGGGCCACAACGATCCGGATGGCGACAAGGTGCCCGCTTCGGTTGTTGTCACCCCGCCCCCGCCGCCGCCGTCGGGCGTGCCGGCCCCTCCGGGCGTCGTCCTCGCGGGCATGGGCTTCGGCTGCCTGCTCCTGGGTCGCCTGCGCCGCAAGAAGTGATAACCTCGGGGCGAAAGATGCAGCATTCAGCGATCAACAGTTAGACAAAAGGGGCGTACCGAGTATTGAAGGGAACACGGAACGTTCCCCGTTCTCTTCTGTCCGCTGATCACTGGAACTCCCGAAACCTGTGCCCCAAACTCCCGCGTCCGCGGCCCGCCTCTGGGGTCGCGGACGCGGCGTTTTTTAGCTCCCCTCGACACCTGCCGGGCGCCGTTAAGCCCGCGGAGCGCCGCGCCAACAAGCGAACACAATGGTTAGCGCCGCCGGCCCAGGCGCTACTCGGTCCCGCTCTCAATTTGTTGCCAAAACCGCTCATTTCCCAGGCCTTTCGCATCAACCTCCGGACCGCGGGCCGTGCGC
>DASWYH010000476.1:0-1700 GCA_036405095.1 Gemmata sp.
TGGCGGATTGGTGTGGAGCCCGCGGGTGACGCAGTTGAGTGCGATCGGCGATCGTCCCGGTTGGTGCGAGCCGCGGGAAGTCAAACGACTACCCAAAGGCGGCGGACGGTTGACGAAGTCCCGAGCCTAACGGCTGCCGAGCCAATATGCAGCAAGATTGACAGACAATAAACACAATCATTAAATAATAAAACAACCAACCCAGTTAGCTCGTGCAACAGGAAGCGGGACGAGTTTGATCCACAGACGGCCCAGATAGGAACTCAGGAATCGCGCCATCGTCTACCGCCCTTCCCGTCTGGGCCACCTGCGCAATCTGGGGATCGAACGCGTTCCGCCTCGGGCTTCTACTTCTTTTGAAACGTTATCCTTACGGTGCGCGTTCAGCTTTCGGCGACGAACGGCTTGATCTCGTCGGCGGTGAGGGCGCGATCGAAGTGCGCGCCGACGAAGAAATCCCCGGTGTCCAGCACCTTCACGTGGATCACCTTCATCGCCACCCGGAGCATGGCCTCGCCGACCATCGTTTCCAGGTAGCCCGCGAGCGCGCTCCCGCTCTCGCGCGGGGCGTTCAGCAACATGCTGATGCCGGTCGTCGAGATGTTCCACACGAGCGCCAGGGGGGACGGCCCGGGGTCGGCCGAATCGAGCCGGCACACGGTGCCCATTGCGGGCTGGCGCCGCGGCGCGACGCGCCGCTCGGTGGACGGGGGCTGGGTCGCGGTGGCGAAGGGCGCGGAATTCATGGAGATGCCTCGGTAGGGGGTTAGCCCCCATTATTTGCTCGGGCGCCGCTTCGGTCCAGTAGGGATTACGCCACCTTGCGCAATTCTGCGGGCGCGCCGCGCAGGACCGATTCCAGATACCCGAACAGCTCGGCCTCGAACCGCTCCTTGCGGAACAGCACCGCTTGCCGCCGGGCCGCCCGCGGGTCGAATCGGTCGCTCGTATTATCGAAGCGCTCGATCGCCGCGCACACCGAATCCACCGTTTGTTCCTCGAAGAACACCCCTGTCGGGTCGGCCACCGTTCCGAGCGGGCGCACGGTTTCGGTCAAGCCGCCGCGCGCGAACCCGATCACCGGGCACCCGCACGCCTGCGCCTCAAGCGGCACGATCCCGAAATCTTCCTCTCCGGGGAACAGTAGCGCTTTGGCCCGCCGCAGGTGGTCGCGGATGATCTCGTCGGGTTGCCACCCGAGGAACCGCACGTTCGGCCCGGCAGTTGCTTTGAGCTTGGCGAGGTGCTGCCCGGAGCCGATGACCACGAGCGTCTTGCCGAGTTTCGCGCAGGCGTCGATCGCGAGGTCGAACCGTTTATAAGGTGCCAGGGCCGACACCACCAAGTAGAAGTCCTCGCGGGGTTCGTTCGATGGGGTGTAGAACTCCGTATCAACGGGCGGATAGATCACCGCGGCGTCGCGGTCGTAACAGTCCCGGATGCGGTCGCGCACCGTGTTGCTGATGGCGACGAAGTGCGTCACGCGGCTCGCGGTCCGACGGTCCCACGCGCGGATGCGGCCCAGGAGGGCGTCCACGGCTTTCGCCTTGAGGCCGGCGACGAGGCCGGTGTTGCGGAAATAGGCGTCCTTCATGTGCCACGCGTACCGCATCGGGGTGAAGCAATAGCACACGTGGGGCACGCCCTTCGGCGGTTGGGCCGATTTCGCCACCGCGTGACTGAGGCTCACCACGAGGTCC
>DASWYH010000477.1:0-2322 GCA_036405095.1 Gemmata sp.
TCGCGAGGTGCCCGATGACCACTTCGTCTGAACTTGCCCCCCAGGCGGCGCGCACCGCGGCACGATCGCCCCCGGTGCATTCGGACGGCTCGACACCGAGCCCCTGAAGAATAACCCGCTCCGCAGCGACCCCGAGTGACACCGCAGTGTCGCGCTCAGCGCGCGTTTGCACGAACACGCAGTCGGCCTGCTTCAGGAGCCATTTCAGATGCGGCTTGGTGTACTGCTTTCGTGTGCGGTCTGCGGGGTCCGTGGGGTCGCCGAGGTGCAAAAAAGGCGTGAGCAAGAACGGCACCCGTCGGCGCCGTGCGAGCCGCAACCCGCAGGCGATCGGGAACGAGTACGGGAACGCGGTGGCGTGGACCGCGTCCAACGGGCCGCTGAAGTCGCCCGCGGCGCGCCACATGCGAGGACATACCGGGTTGCACGGTGTCGTGAGGCACTGCCAGCGCCGGAGCGGGAGGAGCGAGAGCGCTTTGAGAACGTAGCGGCGCGCGCGAAAGTGGAGGGGCGAGAAGCGGCGAACGCAACCGCTCCCCTCGACCCCCTCCCCTAAGCAGGGAGGGAGAGAAGACCTACCCCTCTTGGAGGGGTGGGCCGGGGGGGAAGTTCTCTTCGCCCACATTTCACAAAGTTCGATCGCGTCGCTGGTCCACACGGTAACCGCGTCGCCGCGCGCGACGAGATGTTCGCACAACCGGGCGGTGTAAGCTTCCGAACCGCCCAGCGCCGGCGGGAACCGCTGCACGAAATGCGCGACGTGTAACCGCCGATCCGCGCCGGTGGGGGATTCCAGCGCGGCGCGAATCCGGTACGATGGACCTTCACGGACCTTCACGGCCGTTCCTCCCCCGTTCCAGGATCGCGCGCGACCATGATCCGCATCTCGCAACTCGCCAACTCCGTTAAGCCGTCGGCTACGATAGCCGCAGGCACAAAGGCACGTCAACTGAGGGCGGCCGGCATCAAGGTGCTTGACTTCAGCCTCGGCGAGCCGGACTTCAACACCCCGAAACATATCTGCGACGCCGCGGAGAAAGCCGCAGAAGGGGGGCAAACGCACTACACCCCCACCGCCGGGACCGCGGACGTGAAAGCGGCTATCGCGAAGTGGTACAAGTCGTTTCACGGGCTGGACTGCACCCCCGAGAACGTCATCGTCTCGAACGGCGCGAAGCACTCGATTCACAACGCGCTCGCCGCGACCGTCGGGCCGGGCGACGAGGTCATCATCCCCACGCCCTACTGGGTGAGTTATTCCGACCTCGTGAGCATGACGGGCGCAACGCCGGTGCTGGTGAACTCCACGCCCGAGAGCGGGTTCAAGATGTCCCCCGCGCAATTGCGCGCACACATCACCCCGCGCACGCGCATGTTGATGCTCAACTCGCCGTGCAACCCCACGGGCACGGTCTACTCCCGGGCGGAACTCGAAGCGCTCGTGGATGCGCTCGATAACACCGACGCGGCCATCCTGAGCGACGAGATTTACGAGCAGCTCACCTTCGGCACCGCGAAGCCCACTTGCGTGGCGACCCTGCGCCCGTGGCTGAAGGACCGCACCATCACCATCAGCGGGGCCAGCAAGAGCTACGCCATGACGGGCTGGCGTATGGGCTGGGCCGTCGCCCCGGTCGCGGTGGTGAAGGCGATGGACACGATCCAGAGCCAGGAAACGTCGTGCCCGTCGAGCGTGTCCCAGGCGGCCCTGGTGGCGGCCCTGAGCGGCCCGCAAGAGTGCGTCGCGGAGATGCGGGCCGAGTTCGCGGCGCGCCGCGAACTCACCCTCCGGTTGCTGAACGAGATCCCGAACGTGAAGCTCCCGGTGCCCGAGGGCGCGTTCTACGCGTTCTTCGACGTGTCGGCGTACTTCGGGAAAACGTTCGGCGGCGCGACTGTTGCCGACTCCGTTTCGTTCTGCACGGCGCTGCTGGAACAGGCGCACGTGAACCTGGTGCCCGGAATCGCGTTCGGCGCGGAGGGGTTCGTGCGGATGTCGTTCGCGACCAACCGCGAGACCATCACAGCCGGCCTCGCCAAGCTCAAAGAGTGGCTCGCAACCGGGAAGTAGGCGCCCCTGCCGTCCGGGCCGCCGGCGAACCCCAGTCTTGCGGCCGGGGGTAAAGTGACTGCGGTTGCTCACACCAGGGGAACGGTGCGCATCCGTGACCGACTGAGCCGAGCCGTGACGTGACTGCGGTATCCGGTGTTTTTGCTCACCCACCGGCCTAGCGGCCGGGGTTCGCCGGAGGTGCCCTGTGCCCATCCTCTACCTGACCGAAGCGGACGTGGCCCGCGTCCTCACGATGGAACTGGCACTCG
>DASWYH010000478.1:0-8759 GCA_036405095.1 Gemmata sp.
CCGGCCCAGCGGCCGGGGTTCACCCCCCGACGCGCGCGAGCGCTTCAGCCCGTGTGGGGTAATGGGGCAGCAGCTGCGTGAGCTTGGTCATCGTCAGCATCGTGAGGACCGCATCGGTCGGGCTGCACAGCGAGACCGCCCCTTCGCCCCGCACCTGGTTCGCGAGCCCAACGAGCAGCCGCAGCCCGAGGCTCCCGGCGTATTCGAGATTGCTCAAATCGAACACGAACCGGCGCACCCCGGCGCGGTACACTTCCTGAACCTGCGGGTGCAGCTCCTCCACCGCTTCCGCGTCCAGCTTGCCCACGAGCGCGATCACAACCCTGTGGTTGTCCGGGCTGAATTCGAATTGACAGGCGAACGCGGGCGGCTTCGGCATCGGTAAACTCGGTTGGAGAGGAGCGTTCCGCCCGCAATTATGGCCCCGGCGAGGTCGGAACGGGCCCGGATCAGCGGAAGTATAACGAACGGCCCCTCGCGGAGTATCCCAAATGCTCTCCACCCTGCTCGCCGCCGCGCTGGCGCTTCCTGTCCCGGCCACAACCGGCCCCGATCCGAAAGACGTTCGCGCGGCCGTCACCGCGGCGCTCGGCCCGCTCCGCAAGGGCGCGACCGGCCACGCGGAACAGAAAACGTGCTTCGCGTGTCACAACCAGGCCCCGCCGATGCTCGCGTTCGCGACCGCCCGGGATCGCGGGTTCGACCTGCCCGTGAGCCTCTTCAAGGCGCAAGCGGAGCACGTCATCGGGTTCCTCGAAACGAACCGTGCGCGGTTCAAAAACGGGACCGGCACCGGCGGCGCGGCGGCCACCGCCGGTTACGCGCTGTTCACGCTCGAACTCGCCGGGCACAAGCCCGATGAAAATACGGCCGCGGTCGCCGGATACCTTCTGAAGACGCAAGCCGACCGCGACCACTGGCGGACCACCTCGAACCGCCCGCCGACCGAAGCGAGCGACTTCACCACCACGTACCTCGCCCTCCGGGCGCTCCGAGTTTGGGGCGCGAGCGCGAAACTCGATGCGGAAAAGATCAAGGCCCGAACCGAGGGCGCCCGCGGGTGGCTCGTGAAGGCGACCGCGAAAGACACCGAAGACCGCGCGTTCCGCCTGCTCGGGTTGAAAGAAGCCGGTGCCGACCGGAAAGAGGTCGCCGCCGCCGCGTGGGAGTTGCAACAGGCGCAGCGTGCCGACGGCAGTTGGGCACAGCTCGACGGCGGGCGCGGCGACGCCTACGCAACGGGGCTGGCGCTGGTCGCGCTCCACCTGGGCGGCGCCGCAAAGCCCGACGCGCCCGCCTACCGCGCCGGAACCCGCTATTTGTTGAAGGCGCAGAGGGCCGACGGGACGTGGTTCGTGAAGTCGCGGAGCAAGCCGTTTCAGCCGTATTACGAGAGCGGGTTCCCGCACGAACGCGATCAGTTCATCTCGATTGCGGCAAGTGGCTGGGCAACGGCTGCACTGGCATTATCATGCGATGAGAAGCGGTAGGCTCTGTGGTTGCTCTACTACCGCCGTTCGGAAAGGAAGCGTGCGATCTGCGTTTGTCCTCGCTCGATGGCGAAAGTGTAAGCATCCATCCCCTTCATGCGCTCGCCGGTGTACTTGACGTGCGTGTCAATACCTTTATCAATCAGGAGCCGCACCACATCAAGGTTGCCGCCGTAAATGGCACTGAATAGCGGGTTGTACTGAGGCTCACTCACGTCCAATCCCGCACCGCTGTCCAGAAGGTACGCCACTACTTCGAGGTGACCTTTGGAAGCTGCCTCGTTTATTGCGCTCCCGCCAAGAATGCCCCCTTTGCAGTCGACGTCCGCACCAAGCGCGACAAGGTGTTTGACCAGTCCGAGATTGCCGAACGAGGCGGCGACGTGAAGCCATGTCCCGAACGGGGTCATCATCTCCCGAACGGCCTGTTCCGTGCCGATCAACGCAACTGCCTTTTCGGTTTCGCCCTGCCGGATTGCCACCCTAATTTCCCTTGCCAACGGCACGCCATCCACGTTCTACCTCCGGTGCTTCGCTTCCTTACCGCTACGGATGCGACGTTGGTAGCCCCCACGGTGCAGGGTGGACTGGGAGAGCGGGCTGCCGTTCCAGCCTGCCGTCAAGAAGGGGAGCGGGTGCCCGCACGAACGCGATCAGTTCGTCTCGATCGCCGCGAGCGGTTGGGCGGCACTGGCGTTCGCGCTCAAGTAGGGTGGGACCGCGCAGAGCCTTGCCCCACCCTGCGAACCACTTACTTCTTGATCGGCTTGTACTCGACCTTCTTGAAGGTCATCACGCTGCCGGGGTCATGGCCCTGGAGCGCGAAGTGCCCCTTCGTGTAGGTGGTGTTCGGGTCCTTAAAGTCCACCGTCTTCTTGCCGTTCACGACGATCTGGATGTGGTTCCCGTCGGCGATCACCTCCTGGGTGAAGAACTCGTTGGGCTTGTGCGGGGCGTCCTTCAGCACCAGGATCTTCTTCCGGTCCTCGGCGCTCAGCTTGAACGCCGGGTACAAGCTCCCGGTGCGGATCTGGTCGGCGTGGGTGGCGTTGATCTGCACCTCGTAGCCCTGGGGGAAGCCCGGTCCGAACTTCGTGCGGAAGTACATCCCGCTGTTCCCTTTGTCGTTGATCTTCGCCTCGACCTTGAAGTGGCAGTTGTCGGCTTCGAGGTCGGTGAAGATGTGGGACGCCGGGCCGCCGCCGACGATCATCCCGTCCTTCACCTGCCACAGGGTCACTTCCTTGCCGTCCTTGAGGATGCCGACGAACGCGGTTACCTTCCCGGCGTCGTTCTTGACCTCCTTCACGCCCTTGAACTGGCCGCTCGGCGGGTTCGGGATCTTCCAGCCGGTCAGATCCTTACCGTTGAACAGTTGGACCCATTCGTCGTCCGCGGCGCGGGCGGAGCGCGGAGCGGAAACCGCAAGGGCGGCCCCCGCGACCAGCGCGAGCGCCGCGCACGAACGGGAGAGGCACCGGGATTGCATACTCGACTCCAGTGAAAGTGCAGCGAATCGCGAACCGCGCGATCCCGGTGCTCATCCTACCGGCGGAGGTAGGGCATCGCCACCGTTCCCGACGACCAACCGGTGCGACGCGACCCGCGCATGCCGAAAAAATTACCCAGAACGTGCAGTTTTCGTTGCCTAACATTCGGGGCGCCCGTACCTTGTTTGTCGTCGGGCCTACTTGGGCAGTTTGGGTAATTTCTGTTGCCCGCCCGGTTCAAGCCGACGGTTCACTCGGGCTGCGTCGCGGCAGGGAAGTAGCGGTCGCCCCACTCCTTTACCCGTTAGTGGAGGCTTCGCAATGAAAAGGCGTTTGTTGGGTGTCGCCCTGCTCGGGGCCGCGGCGTTGTTCACCGTCGGCGAGGCCCAGGGCTTCGGCGGGCGCAAGAAGAACGACTGCGCCCCCACCACGAGCTGCGGCACCCCGTGCGGCAGCTACGTGACCACCTACGTTGACAAGAAGGTGACGGTCAACGAGTGGGTCACCACGAAGGAAGAATACAAGTACTGGGTCAGCGAGCCGGTCAAGAAGAAGGAGAAGGTCAAGGTCAAGGAAGCGGCGTGGAAGGACGAGACCTTCAAGTACACCGTCAACGAACTCGTCACCGCCAAGGAGAAGGTCAAGGTCAAGGAGATGGCGTGGAAGGACGAGTCCTTCAAGTACACCGTCAACGAGCTCGTCACCGCCAAGGAGAAGGTCAAGGTCGCCGAATCGAAGGCCGTCACGAAGGACGTGGAGTTCACGAGCTACACGCTGACCCCGGTGGTCACCAAGCAGAAGCGGACCGTGTGCGAGTGGGTGTGCGTGCCGGTCACCGTGACCTGCGCGGCCCCGGTCCCGGCCCCGACCTACGACGCCGGGCGCCCGAAGCTGTTCCACCGCCTCTGCGGCAAGAAGAACGAGTGCGCCCCGCCGTGCCCGGCCCCGTGCGCCACGCCCTGTGAGGCGCCGTGCCCGCCGCCGGTCATCACCAAGACCGTGATGCAGCGCCAGATGGTGACCCGCGAGGTCGAGGTGGACGTGACCACCTACACCCGCACCGAGAAGAAGGAAAAGAAACCCGTCACCACCTACGAGACCGTCTGGGTCGAGAAGGAAGTCAACGTCACCAAGTGCGTGCCGGTCGAGAAGACCGGCACCCGCAAGGTGTGCCACTGGGTCGACGTCGAGAAGGAAATCGACGTCACGACGTACAACAAGGTCGAGAAGACCGGCACCCGCAACGTGGCCAAGTGCGTCCCGGTGGAGAAGGTGGTGAAGGTCGCGGTCTGCACCTTCGTCCCGGCCCCGGCCCCGGCTCCCGCCCCGTGCGCAACCCCGTGCGCCTCGCCGTGCGAAACCCCGTGCATCCCGACCGGCATGACCGGCGGTTGCGGCACCCCGGCCAAGGGCGGCCTGTTCAAGGGCAAGCTCTGCGGCGGCAAGTAATCAGCCCGGTAAGAAGCAACCCGACCCCCGGCACAAGTGCCGGGGGTCTTTTCGTTTCTGCTGGTTCGCTCCCGCCGGGTATCATTCGGGTTCCGGTCGTTCCCAGTGGTTGGTGGGCTGCGGACCGCTTGGGTTTTAAGCCCCGGAAGGGCTCCAAACCGAGCCCACCGACCACTGGGAACGATCCGACTCCCCACACTGGAGCAACCATGCTGCACCTGCTCGCCGCACTTCCCGTTCTCGCCTGTGCCGCTTTCATGGTCCCGGCGGCCGACGAACCCAAGCCGCTCACGGTGCCCGCACGCAGTCGGGCCGAGGTACAGGTTCCCGTTGCCGTAGTTGACCCTGCAACCGGAACGACAAAAATCGTTTCGGAACCCCAAACAGTGGTGAAAACCACGAACGTCATGGTAACCCCGGCGAAGACCGCGGTCGTGGTGTGCGACATGTGGGACGATCACTGGTGCAAGAGTGCGGCGGCCCGCTGCGCGGAACTCGCGAAGCGGACCGAACCGGTCCTCAAAGCGTGTCGCGAGCGGGGCATGACCATCATCCACTGTCCGTCCGACACGATGGCCTTTTACAAGGACTCCCCGGCCCGCAAACGCGCGCAAGCAGCTAAGAAGGTGCCCCCGCCGAAAGCGAAGGAGCTACCGAACCCGCCGCTCCCGGTGGACGACACCGACGGCGGGTGCGACGACGAGAAGCCCGCGAAGTCGTTCAAGGCGTGGACCCGGCAGCACGCGGCCATCACTATCGACGAGAAGCGGGACTACATCACCGACAGCGGGGCCGAGGTTTACAACGTCATGACGGAAAAGGGCATCGACACGCTGCTCGTGCTCGGCGTTCACACCAACATGTGCGTGCTGAACCGCACGTTCGCGATCAAGCAGATGGTAAAATGGGATGTGCGAACGTTTCTGGTGCGCGACCTGACGGACGCGATGTACAACCCGAAGATGAAACCGTTCGTGACCCACGACAAGGGCACGCAGCTCATCATCGAGTTCATCGAGAAGAACTGGTGCCCGACGATCGAGAGCAAATCCCTGCTCGGGAAGTGACGGCTCGTGAGCCTGAAATGGGCACCCGCGGTCCGCGTCAATCTCCCGGTCGGCTCTTTTCACACGGGGCGCCCATGAGACACGCGCGGCTGCTCCTCCTTTTCGCGGGCGAGGTGCACACGGGCGTTCGCGCGTGGGGCGATCCGCTCAACGCGCGTGACCCGCGCCAGGGGGCGAACGGGTGCGGCGCCTCGAACCGCCCGCCGCTGTTCGTGCTGCTTGATGGCCCGGTCCGCTCCTTCGACGCGCGGGAACTCGCGGAACTGGTGGGCAAAGTGCCCGAGTGAGCGGCCAACTCGCGTTACCCCGATCGCGCTCCCCTGATAAGATTCCCCTCACCGGACCCGATCGGAACCGCACGAGGGCTTCATGAGCGACCATTACATCTTCAACATCCGCAACCTCACCAAGCACTACGGGAAGCGGGAGATCCTCAAGGACATCAACCTGAACTTCTACCCCGGCGCCAAGATCGGGGTGATCGGCAGCAACGGGTCCGGGAAGACCACCCTGCTCCGCATCATGGCGGGCGTGGACAAGGAGTTCATGGGCGAGGCGTGGCCGCACCAGAGCGCCACCATCGGCTACGTGCCGCAGGAGCCGCACCTGACGCCGGGCAAGACGGTCATCGAGAACGTCGAAGAGGCCGTGGCGCCGATCCGCGCGCTGCTGAGGCGGCAAGAAGAGATCGGCGACGAGATGGGCACCGCCGACGAGAAGAAGTTCGAGAAGCTCTCCAACGAGATGGAGCGGGTCCAGGCCCGGATCGACGCCACCAACGCCTACGAACTCGACCGCACACTCGAAATGGCGATGGACGCGATGCGGCTCCCGCCCTCGGACGCCGCCGTCGAGCGGCTCTCGGGGGGCGAGCGGCGCCGCGTGGCGCTGTGCAAAACGCTGCTCCAACAAAACGACCTGCTCATCCTCGACGAGCCCACGAACCACCTCGACGCCGAGAGCGTCGAGTGGCTCGAACACCACCTCGCGGCGTTCCCCGGCGCGGTCGTGGCCGTCACGCACGACCGGTACTTCCTCGACAACGTCGCCAAGTGGATTTTGGAACTCCACGCCGGCCGCGGGTACCCGTTCTCGGGCAACTACTCGGGCTGGATGGAGATGAAGCAGAAGCGCATGGCGGTCGAAGAGAAGCAAGAGTCCGCCAAGAAGAAGCAGCTTGAACGCGAGCTGGAGTGGGCGCGCAGCTCGCCGAAGGCGCGGATGAGCAAGAGCAAGGCCCGCCTCGCGGCCATCGACAAGCTGCAAGAGTCGATCATCGAGGAGGACGACAAGGAGCTGCTGATCCAGATCCCGAGCGGCCCGCCGCTCGGCGACCTCGTGGTTCGCGCCGAGGGGCTGAAGAAGGGCTTCGGCGACGTGCTGCTGTACGACGACCTGACGTTCGACCTCCCCAAGGGCGGCATCGTGGGCGTGATCGGCCCCAACGGGGCCGGCAAGACGACCCTGTTCCGGATGATCGTGGGCCAAGAGACCCCGGACGGCGGGAAGCTCACCATTGGCACGACAGTGAAGACGGCCTACGTCGATCAGAACCGCGACGCGCTGGTCCCGACGAACACGATCTTCGAGGAGATCACCGGCGGCACCGACTACATCATGCTGGGCAAGCAGCGGGTGGCGAGCCGCGGGTACTGCGCGCGGTTCAACTTCAAGGGGCCGGACCAGCAGAAGCTGGTCGGCAACTGCTCCGGCGGCGAGCGGAACCGGATTCACCTCGCGAAGCTGTTGCGCAGCGGCGGCAACTTGCTGTTATTAGACGAGCCGACCAACGACCTCGACGTGGACACCCTCCGCGCCCTCGAAGAAGCGCTGCTGAGCTTCGGCGGGTGCGCGGTGGTGATCTCGCACGACCGCTGGTTCCTGGACCGCATCGCGACGCACATCCTGGCGTTCGAGGGCGACAGTAAGGTGATCTGGTGCGACGGGAACTTCCAGGTGTATGAAGAGCAGCGCAAGGCGCGGCTCGGGCCGGCGGCCGAGCACCCGACCCGGATCAAATACCGGAAACTCACGAACTGAGCCGCGGGTACAGTCATGGGTTCCAGTTGGTTGATCGCCGTTTCCGTGGTCCGCAAGGCAATGCTCGCGGTAGCGCTCTGCGCCGCGAGTGTGGAAGCTCATTTGCGATGGGGGTTCGAGTACCACGGCCCGGGAATGCACCAGATCAGCCTGCTGGTCGTTGTTACCGCAATCGCAATGTTCTGTTCCGGGCTGTTCGTTTTGAGCAGTTCGGCTACGGCTTGGGCCTTCCGACACAAACCGACATGGCGCCACTGGGCCGCAGACGGCGTGTTGTTCGCAGTTTGGGTCGCGCTCGCGGTTTGGGTTGCGGTGACGGCCGAGGTCGCGTAGCGCGTTGCGAACGACCCGCGGAAGAGCGGCCAACCAGGGGCTTCGGCTTTGAAAGGCACCGCTCGCGGTGGCGTTATGGTGTTCGAATGCTTCCGCAACTACCCTCGTGCGTTTACTTCCGAAGAACGGGTCGGGTTTAAAGCAGGGTCAGGTTTCAGCGAAGAACCGTGTGTCTGAACCGATGTGGATAAAGCGGAAGCCGCGTTAACCGCCCCTTCACCCTACGAGCCGGCATGATCGAACTCCTCGACGCCGTGAAGACGTACACCCAGGGCCGGCGCACGGTGAACGCCGTCCGCGGGGTCACGCTCCGCGTCAACAGTGGCGAGTTCGTCACCATTATGGGGCCGTCCGGGTCCGGCAAATCCACCCTCATGCACCTGATGGGGGCGCTCGACACGCCCTCCGGCGGCCGGGCCGTGTTCCACGGCCAAGACCTGCAAACCATGTCCGACCGGCAGCGCTCGCTGCTCCGGCGCGACCGCATCGGGTTCGTGTTTCAAGCCTTCAACCTGCTCCCCACGCTCACCGCGGCCGAGAACGTCGCGCTGCCCCTTTTGCTCGCCGGAACGAACCGCCGGGCCGCGCTCGAGCGCGCCGCCGAGTGCCTCGACCGGGTGCTGCTCGCCCACCGGGCAGAGCACTTCCCGGACGAAATGTCCGGCGGGGAGATGCAGCGCGTCGCCGTGGCCCGCGCGCTCGTTGCGGACCCGGAAGCGGTTCTGTGCGACGAGCCCACCGGGAACCTCGACACCGCCGCGAGCCGCGAAATCCTCACCCTCCTGTCGAAGCTCCCGGAGCCGGGCAAGCGCGCGGTCATCATGGTCACCCACGACCCCAACGGCGCGTCCTACGGCACCCGGCTCGTGCGCATCCGTGACGGGCTACTC
>DASWYH010000479.1:0-10983 GCA_036405095.1 Gemmata sp.
ACGACGTTTTACGATCCCGACTTGGGCGAGCAGTTCCGAAGACACGTCATCGCGACGTTGCACCCGGAGTTCCAACGCCTGGTTGACAAGCTCAGGAAGATGTTCGAGGCGTTCCCGTAACGCGTGCTACGGTAATCCACGCCTCACCGCAGCACGAGAACGGCCTCCTCGCACTCCGGGTAGCGGTCCGTTGCGGGCGCGTGGCGGACCTCCTCGACGACGAACCCGCACTTCTGGAGCACCCGCAGGGACGCCCCGTTGCTCGTGGCCGCGGTGGCGACCAGCGGGCGCTTCGTCACCTCTCGCAGGAGCAGGCAGAGCGCCCGGCTGGCGATCCCGATGCCCCAGTACGCCCGGTCGATCCAGTACCCGACGTGGTTCTCGCCGTCCATCGGGAAGCAGGAGACGTACCCGACCATTTCGCCGTCGAGGAGAACGGACCTGGCAGCGTTCCTCGGATCGCCCAGCGCCGCCGCCCAGTGCGCGTCGAACGCCTCACGGGTGCGAGGGTTCGTCACGGCCATGCGGTTCGAGTCCGGGTCCAGTTGCAGGTCGAACATCCGGGGCAGGTCGCCCGTCTCGACCGGACGGAGCCGGACGCGGTCGCTCGTCGACTTCTGGGCGATGAGGTAGACGTGGCTTTCAGGGTACTGGTCGTATTCGAGGTGGCGGCACACGCAGCCCGCTTCGGCCAGAACGTGCAGGGTCTTGGGGATGCCGAGTGCGGCGTGGTACATCGGCACTCCCATGCACGCGTCCCGCTTCTCGTCCGGCGCGTCCGTCCCGCCCGTCGTGAACACGAGCACCCCGCCCGCCGCCAGCCCGCGGCACAGCCTGGTCAGAACCTCCTGCTGCCGGTCCAGCGGCACGTGCCACACGCTGTCCCACGCCACGATCAGGTCGTACGACCGGGGCAGTTCCCACATACAGATGTCGGCGTGGAACAGCCGGGCGTCCGGGTGCCGCTCCCGTGCGAGGGCGATCATCGCGGCGGACGCGTCGACGCCGTCCGCGGCGAAGCCGTGCCGGGCCAACAGGTCCAGGCAACGGCCCGTCCCGCACCCCACGTCCAGGGCCGCGTTCTTGTTCCTGACGAACGCGACGGCCCGCTCGATCTGCGCGAACCCGTAGGTCGAGACGTCGAGCCACCGCTCGGCGATCCGGTCGTAACTGGCGGCGACGTGTTCGGGGGTCATGGCTCCGACCGCTCCACGAGACGCCCGTGCGGGCCACGCTGGTCCCCGCGGGGGCGGTACTCACCCGGCCTTGCAGCGGTACGCCCGGACCGTCGTGCCGTCGATCGACGCCGGGTCGGTCGGCTACTTGTCCGTCTTCGGGGCGTACCCCTTCCACACCCACTCGATGGCGTGCGGCAGGAACTGCTGCTGGGCGTTGCCGATGCCGTGACCCTGACCCTGGCAGAACAGGTACTGGTATTCGTACCCCTTCTCTTTGAGCACCTTCGCCATCCGGTGGTTGGCCTCGACCCAGTCGTGCATGCCGTCCCGCATCACGTTTGGGTTGAGCGAATCCTTGTCGCCGACCGCGAGGAAGACGCGGAGCGGCTTCCTGGGTTCTTTCGGGATCAGGGTCTCGTGGAAGCCCCACGCGCCGTCCGGGTACTTCGGGTCGAACGGCCACGCCTGGTTTACGAACGTGCCCGAGGTGGTCAGCACGCGCCGGTACAGGTCGGTGCGGAACCACGCCATGATGAGCGCACACGAGCCGCCCGAACTGGACCCCATCGCCGCCCGGCCGTCCGGGTCTTTGGTCAGCTTCACCTTGCAGTGCTTCTCGACCCGCGGCAGCACCTCGTCCTCGATGTACGTGGCGTAGTCGCCGCTCATGTTGTCGTACTCCTTGCCGCGCTCGTGCCCCTGCGCGTCGCCGCCGCCGTTCTGGATGGCGATGAGGACGATCGGTGGGATGCGCTTCTGGTGGATCAGGTTGTCGAGGATCGTTCTGTAGCCGCCGGCCTGACCGGGGCCGTCGTGGACCACCATGAACGGGGCCGCGGTGCCGTTCTTGTACTGGGCGGGGATGTACACCCCGATCTTGCGTTTGTAGTCGAACGTCTTGGTCTCGACGATCAGCGTCTTCGGGTTCTTCGGGTCCACCGTGCCGAACTTGTCACGCTTGATGCCGGGGTTGAAGAGCTTCGTTTCCTTCGAGTCGATCTCGAACTGCTCCACCTTCCCTTCGGGCACGCCGTCGACCTTCTTGCGCTCCGGCGCGGGGGCGTACTTCGGTCCGATGACGAAATTGTCATAAGCGTCGAGCGGGGGAAGTTCCCCCTCCTTGAGTACCTTGAACGGCGGAGCGCCCTTGTCGTCGTACTTGCGCACCGGCTGCGCCGTCGCCGAAGCCGAGCAGGCGAGAGCGGCGATCAGAACGGCCATCCACGACTTGTACATGAAATTCCCCTCGGATGCTTCTTTGTGGTGCGTGCTCGGACGCTCTTCGGGTGAGAGCGTGGTGTACTTGATCTACCCGGTCCCGCCTCGGTTTGCACGGTTTTGCACCGCGAATCC
Organism: Gemmata sp.; assembly: GCA_036405095.1. Taxonomy (GTDB): domain Bacteria; phylum Planctomycetota; class Planctomycetia; order Gemmatales; family Gemmataceae; genus Gemmata. The sequence continues at coordinate 2,532 of DASWYH010000479.1, forward strand.
CGGCCACGGCCAAAGAGTCCGCCGACCCGCTGCCGGGCCGCGGCGACGGTCGGAAGCGGCCGAGGAGTCGCGTCACCCGCGGAGCGATGAAGGTCTGCGGCACACGGGAGGCGGGAGTTCCCGGCGGGAAAAGAGTTGAGGGAAAAGGGTTATTGCCGGTGCTTGGTGGGCGACTCTCCCGTCACGTCCCTCACGTCCGTTTCGACCTGTCGCACGGTCACGCGGCCCGGCACCGCGACCGAGTCCTCATCAAGCGGCGGGGCGTCACCGTCGATTTCCTTCCGGTTCCGGTGCCACGAAGGAGCAACGATGTTCGACTTTTCGGTGCGCCTGCGGGAAAACGCTCAACTCATGGCGCTCCTGTCACATTACGCCCAGGCGGGTGCCGAGGACCGAGCGGCGTGGCGCGACCGGCTGATGCGGCTGGACGGGGTCGGGCCGGAGCAACTGACGGCCCAGCACGGGGAGTTGATCGCGTTCGACGGGATCGAGCAGAACACCGGGCACGCCGTTCTGCGCCCGGACGGAACCCTCGCGGCGTGCTACCGGGTCACGCCGAACGGGTTGCGGGAGTTTCGACGGCTGCACGGCATCGCGGTCGTCGAAGAGCAGTCCGAAGCCCCGGAGAAGCAGGGGTTCCCGCGGAAGAGAAAGGACAAGACCGAGTCCCACGCCGGTGCGACCGCGGAATAAAACCGTTCGGGCGTGAGGCACCCTCGGACGTGCTCCCCGGTTGTCGGTACGGGTCGAGAACGGTGGTCGCTCCTCGAACGTGTTCACCGCTTCGCGGCCGTGCCGACGTAATAGAGGTGCGAGTCGGCGCGGTAGATCATTGCATCGCCGGTGATCGCGGGCGACGCCGAGATGCGCTCGCCCAGGTTGTTGGTTCCCGCCACCTCGAACTCCGCACCCGCCTTCACGACGAACGTGACCCCGTCGTTGTTGCTCGCGTAAATGTGTCCGTTGCCCGCGACCGGGGACGAATTAAACGTCCCTTTCAGCCGCTCGCGGTAGTGCTCCTTGCCCGTCTTGCCGTCGAGGGCCACGAGCACGCCGTCGTCCATCAGCGCGTACACCAGCCCGCGGTAGTACAGCAGCGACGGCTCGACCGGACCGGCCTTCGCGCTCACCCACACCGGCTCCGGCGGCTTCCCGTTACCCACAAGCCGGATCGCGTGGATCTTGCTCTCCCGCCACAGTTGCAGGAACACCAGCCCGTCGCCGTGGACGGGACTGGAGATGATCTCTCCGTTGTACGGCCCCTCGCCCGCGCCGTACTTCCACACCTCCGCGTGCGTCTTCGCGTCGAACGCGGTGAGCCGGTTCTGGCCCGGTACGAGGACGTCCGTCTGCCCGTGGTGCTCGACCAATAGCGGCGTCGCGTGGGCCGTGCCGATCGGGCGGTCTTTCCTCCAGGCGACCTCGCCGGTCTTCTGGTCCAGGCCGATCAGGAAGCACGGCCCCTTGTGGTGGTTCCACGGGAACAGCACGCTATCGGGGAGCACCAGAGGACTGATCGCGTAACCCCAGGCCATCTTCGGGTCTTCAAAGTCCTTCAGGTAACGCCGGACCCACACCAACTTGCCGTCGTGGGTGTAGCGGGCGACGTCGGCGTTGCCGAACGCGACGTACACCGCGTCGGCCGTCACCGCGGGCGTGTTCACCGCGAGGTTCGACTTCGCGTGGACCTTCTGATCGACGCCGAACCCGAAGTCGTGCCGCCACCGTTCCTTGCCGGACTTCCGGTCGAAGCAGAGCGTCAGCAGCGACTTCTTCCCGCCCTCGGTCACTTGCGACGTGACGAACACGCGGTCGCCGTACACGACGGGCGAACTGGTCCCCCAGCCCGGCAACTCTGCGGACCAGAGGACGCTCTCGGTCTTACTCCACTTGGTCGGGAGGTTGCGCGATTCCGAGACCCCGTCCGCGTTCGGCCCCCGCCACCGCGGCCAGTCCGTCGACGGGGCCTTCGCGGGTTCCCCCGCATGCCCGGCGGACGAGATTCCGATCACGGCCGCGACGGCGAGGCACGGACCAATCGGCAGGGGGGGCGGCATCGAACGGTCTCCGGGACCGGGCGGCTGTGCTCACGCGACCTTGTATCGGTACGCCCAGACCGTGGTGCCGTCGATCACGACGACCGCGTTCGAGGCGGGATCGAGGTAGGCCAGCCGCTTGCCCCCGGTCGGCATCGGGTCGCCCTCCGGGGCGAGCGTTGTCCACTTCACGGCGTCCGGGTCGTAGGCCCAGACGGTGTTCGTCTGGAACTGCACCAGGAGCCCGTGCCCGCTGGCCGGGTCGTGGTACATCACCGACCTCGCGTCGTGGCCGTACGGCGACTTGCCGTCGTCCTTGTCGCCGGTGAGCACCTTCTTCCACTCGTTCGTCTTCGGGTCGTAGTGGTGCGTGTCGTGGTGCCGCTGCACCACCAGGACCTTCCGCTTCGGGTCGTGGTAGCCGATCTGTTCGGGCTCCGCGGCTTCCTTCTCGAACGACTTCCCGCCGCCGTTGGCCTTCAAGTCCTTCCACGTGTCCTTATCGAAGTCGTGCAGCCAGGTGCCGTGCGTCTGCCAGTTGTTCGCGTGCCACACGCTGCCGCCCAACTCCGGGATGAACTCCAGCATCCCGCCGAAGATCGCGACCGGGTACGGCTTCGGAGCCTTGAACGCCTTCCACTTCTTCTCGGCCGGGAAGAACGCCCACAGCGGCGGGCCGTCGTACAGGTCGGCTGGGTCGCCGCCGAGGTCCTTCACCGCCTTCTTGCGGTCGGTGACCCAGGTGTTCATGAACAGCAGGGCTTTCCTCCGCGGGTCGTACGTGAGCCCCCACCACGTGTGGGCGATCACCGCCGGCCCGCCCCGCTTGGTCACCAAGATGCCGTCCTTGAACTCGACGTCGGCGGTGTCCTTGCCGAGGTCGCCGTACCCGCGGGGCAGGTCCGGGGCGTAGAGCATGGCCCAGGTGAGCGACGGCAGGTCGAACTCCCACACGTCGTTGAGCCGGTGCGGGACCCCGTGGTTGGCCCCGCAGAACAGCGCCCGCTTCCGCTCCGGTGCCCAGCACATCTTGAGGGTGAAGTCGCGGCCCTTCGGCCCGGTCTTGTGCAGATCGTACTTCCTCGCCGTGTCGTTGAACTCGCCCACGACGTCCGCCTTGCCGAGTAGCACCGCCTGGTTGGGCTTGAGTGACCGGAGCTTCTCACCCACGTCCCGCTTGGGGGCGAGTTCCGGTTCGACCTTCGTGTTCGCCGGGGCGTCGGCCGCGACGACGGGCGAGAGCGGGTCGAAGCCGGCGACGGCCAGCGCCCCGGCCGTCAGGAACGTGCGGCGGTGAACGCGGCGGGAGTGACTCATGACGGGATCATCGCGGGAGAGAGGGTTCGGCGGACGGGTCGATTGTACCCGCCAGTGGCGTTCCGCACCGCTCAAAACCCGCTCCGCTGCCGGAGTCGCTGGCCGACGAAGTCGAACGGCGGGACCGCGGACCCGCACGAGGCAACGACCGGGCCGCAACCGGACCGGCAGGCCCACCCGCGGTCAGCTTGCTTGCGTGAGCGCCCGGTCCGCAGCGAGCCGCCTTCACGTCGAGACCGGGTCGTCCAGGACCGGGCTCGACGCCAATTTTAAAAGCACAATTGAAAAAATGCTGCAACGGACACGGCCCGCCGTGGACACCGGATTCACTGCCTATCGGGTGATCGGCACTTGCGCCGGTGGGGGTGCGCCGAACGTGTATTGCCCGAGTTTCGTGGTTCCGTCACGCTGGTCGCCCGTTCCGTCGCCCGATCGTCGCCCTTGCCCGTCACACCACCACGAGGCCGCACCATGACCGCACGCCGACCCGCCCCGGCTCCCCTCACCACCGACCAGGAGGCGCTGCTCGCGGCAATCGTCGAACACCCGGACGAGGACACCCCGCGGCTGGCGTACGCCGACCTGCTGGACGAGATCGGCGGCGGGTCGAACCGGGGGCGGGCCGAGTTCATCCGCCTCCAGGTGCGGCTGGAGGCGGGCGGGTACGATCTGCCGAACCGGGAGACCCTTCAAGCGAAGGCCGACCGGCTCCTCAAGCGCCACCGCCGCGAGTGGGAGGGGGCGGTGCGGGTCGAGGGGGGCAAGGGCGTGGAGTTCCGCCGCGGGTTCGTGACCGACGTGTCGGCGACCGCCGACGCGTTCGTCCGGGCCGGGGGCCGGTGGCTGGACGAGCACCCGGTCCGGTGCGTGACGCTGGAGAACGTGCGCGGCGACATCGGCCGGCTCGCGGCCTCGCCCCACCTCGGCCGCGTCCGCCGCCTGAACCTCGTCGACACGTTCGGCGAGTCGGACCTACGCGGCCTGGCCGATGGGCCGGGAGCGGCCGACCGCTTCGCGGCACTGGAGACGCTCTACGTCGGGATGTCGAGCGAGGGGGACGGGTTCTTCTGGGGCGGGGCGTCGGCCCTGGTCGCGTGGCACATGCCCCGGCTCCGTACGCTGTGCCTCACCGACCTCCGGGACGGGGACCGCGCCGCCGCGGCGGTGGCCGGTGCCCCGTGGTTCGCGGGCCTCGCGAGCGTCCACGTGTGGATGAGCCGGATCGGGGACGCGGGCCTGGCGGCGCTCCTCGCACCGCGGACGGCGCTGTCCGACGTCACGCTCGGCTACAGCCGGGTCAGCGCCCGCGGCCTCCTGGCCCTGGCCGACCGGCCGGCCGACCCGCCGCTGCGGAACCTGTGCCTGTGGGCCAGCCGCATCTTTTGCGAGGACCGGCCGCTGGCCCCCAAGTGGTCGCTCGACCCGGACCGGCTCAGTGCCGTGCTCCACCGGCACCGAGCCCTTCGGATCGACCTGGGGCAGTGCCCCATTCCTGAGGGCACACGGGCCGAACTGAGGGAACGGTTCGGCGACCGCGTTGAGATCCGTGACTAGACGGACACCGACGTGCCGGGCTCGCCCCCGTCGAGGTGGAAGCGAGGGATGACCCGGTCCTCGGCGAACCGGAAGGTGAAGTGCGGGTCGCGGTACAACGGCAGCATGTCACGTCCGGCGGTTGAGTGGTGGCACACGGGCGCGGCTATTGTGCCCCTTCCTCTTCGAGGTGGAAGCGGTGGACCATGCGGTGGATGATGAGGGCCAGCACGACCCCCGACGCGAGCACCAGGACCAGTCCGCTGTCGAGCGCGTACGCCCCCGCGAACACCTTCCCGCCCGGCGTTTTGAGCGGCTCCAGCGGCCCCATCCCGGAAAGAATCATCGCGGCGTTGGCGAACGCGTCCACCCAGCCCATGTCCTCGGTCAGGTGGTAGCCGAGCATGCCGCCCAACAGCGAGACGCCCACCAGGGCGGACGCGGCGGCGAAGTTGCGGGCCACGCGCCGGGCGAACGCGTGCCGGGGCAACAGGGCCTCGCGCTTCGACTCGAACCGCAGGATGTGCCGCTTGCTCATGCCGCCCCCGTGTCGGGAACTCGATCGGACCCGGACCGAACATCCCGGTCCGGCCTCACACGCCGACGTACACGGCCGGTCGCCGCCCCCGGTCCGGTTCGGCCCGGCGGATGATCTCGCGGGTCAGCGGCGGCACGTCCCCGTGGCCGGAGAGCACGTACCGCAAGAGGTGCAGGACCGGGTTCCCCTCGCCCCAGTCGAAGTACACGCTCGGCCGCTTGCCGGTCGCGTCCCGCAGGTGGAACAGGAACGCCGCGATCGCGTTGGGGATGGCCGTCCCCTCGGCCCGCAGCACCCGGTGCCCGCCCACCTCGACCCCGCACACCCGCAGCACGTCGGTGAACTCCGACGCGTCCCGCACCGACACCTCCAGGAACAGCACCGGCTCGTCGGCCGGGATGTGGAAGTCCGCCCGCTGGTCCGCCTCGTTGGTCGCGTAGTCCTCCGGCAAGGGGAGCATCGGGTCGTGGGCCAGGATGTGGATCGGCCGGCTCCCGATGTCGGCCAGGAACGCCTTCGCCGCGTCGTCCAGTTCCACCGCCGACACACGCAGTTCCAACGTCCGCCACACCCGCGATGCGAGCGACGCCGCGATGATCCCGGCGATGAACAGTCCGGCGATCTTCACGCCATCGGGGCGCTCGACCACGTTCGCCCCAGGGTGTAGAGGAATACGAGTGCGACCACCCCGAACCCCCACATCCCGGCCCGCGACCCGTCCGTGCGCGAGGAGATCGCGGCCGCGGTCGCCCCCGACGTCATGAGCACGAGCACCCCGGTCGCGTAGGCCCCGGCCTGGGCGTCCACGTCGGCCCGGAAGACCACCGTGATCAGAGCCGAAACGCCGGTGAACAGCAGGACCAGCGGGCGGGCCGCACGGGTCCATTCCGGGGCCATCCCGTACCGCGGCAGGTAGCGGGGCACCACGTTGATCAGCCCGGCCATCGCACTGGCCCCGGCGAACCACAGGATCAGGATCGTGCTCACGTCGTATGCGGTGCCGAACCACTCGCCCAACAGGCCGTGGGCCAGGAACGCCAGCGCCCGGCCGTTGGCCTTCCCGCCCGGCCGGAACTCGTCAGCCGGGATCAACAGGGTCGTGACCCAGCTACTGGCGATCAAGAAAAGGCTCATCGTCACGGCTGCAGTGACCAGGAGCTTGCGGGTGTTCCGCACCCGGCCGGTCGGCTCGGCCTCGGTGTCGGCCGGGTCGCCCTTGACCAAAGGCATGACCGCGACCCCGGTCTCGAACCCGGACAGTCCGAGGGCGAGTTTCGGGAACACCAGAAGGGCGACCGCGACCATCGCCAGCGGGCTCCCCGTGCGCGGCCCACAGGTTCTGCTGCCAGTCGGCGAAGACGTGCGGGTGCCGGGCCAGTTCGTACAGCCCGACCCCGACCACGACGGCGTTCAGGGCCAGGTACGCGGCGACCAGCACCACCGCTACCCCGACCGCCTCCTTGAACCCCTTGAGGAACACCGCCCCGAGCAGCCCAACGAGGGCGAGGGTGAGCCACACCTGCCCGCCCTTGAGGGACTCCGGGCAGAACGGGTTTTCCAGCAGGTGTGCGGTAGCATCCGCGGCCGACAGGGTGATGGTGATGGTGAAGTCGGTGGCGACGAACCCCAGGAGGGCCAGGACGAAGAGCTTGCCCGACCACAGCGGCAGCAGGTGCTCCATCATGGCGATGGAGCCCTCGCCGTGCGGGCTCTTCTTGGCGACGTACCAGTACACCGGCAGCGCCCCGAGGAGCGTCAGGGCGACGAGCACGAGCGTTGCGACGGGGGAGAGCAGCCCGGCCGCGAGTGCGGCGATGCCGGGCTGGTAGCCGAGCGTCGAGAAGTAGTCCACCCCGGTCAGGCACATGACCCTGTACCACGGCTGCTTCTGGTGGTGCTCGGCCCGTGCGTTGGGTCCGGCGATGCCGCGGGTGTCGGCCCCTTCGAGGAGCCAGCGGAGGAACCGGCGGCGGGCCGGCCGGGGGCGGCGATCGGGGGTGGGGTCCACGGGCGGTCGCTCCCGGCGTCGGGCGGGCCGCGGCGACGCCCTCAAGCGGGTGCGGCCGGGGTGCCTGCTTTCTACGAACGGCCCGCGAAACTCCAACGGTCCGGGGCGGACGTCGCAGCCGCCGTCGAATTGTATTGCCCGGCCCTGTCACGCCCGGCGTGCGAGTAGCGAACGGGCCGAGGGGTGGAGTTCGAGCACGTACCCGCCCTGGATCGCCCGGACGGTGAGTTCCGGCGTGAGCACTTCGACGGCGGCTCCGCGGGGGCGCTCGCCGCGATCCGCGTACCCGCCCGCGGTCCAGGCCAAGAGCGAGTCACCCAGAACCAGGTACGGTATTCGGTCCCCGCTCGACAGCAGGACGAACACGCCGTCCGGCAGCGCGTCCAGGCTCGCGGCGTGCGTTCGCTTCGAGCGGTCGGGTGCGACCCGCTGGGTATGAAGTTGGCGGTCGATCTCCACCGCCGACAACAGCGGCTCGCTCTCGGTGCCGGTCACGAGTGCCCGGCGGAAGGCGTCGAACCGCCCGCGGCGGCACGCGGCACAGGGGCGGTGCCCGGCGGCGAGCGCCGTGGCCTCGTCGAGGAAGAACAGTTCGGTGTAGTGCCCCGGCGTCATCACCGCCCGCTTCCGCCCCTTGAACTCCGTGAGGCAGACGATCCACCGCTCCTGTTGCCACGAGCGGCGGATCGTGCCCTCCCCGTCGTGCAGGCACCCGCGGTTGCCCATGAACAGCCCGCGGTCGGGGACCGCGACGATCTCGCCCAGCGGGGTCACCCGGTTCGGTCGCGGCACCGATGCGCTCCTCTGGTTCACCGGCACGGATCGGTTCGCGTCGCCGTGTCGCAATCGGCGTTGAAAACGCGTCGGACGGGCACGGAACACGCGTCGAAGTGCCCAGAATCGCCGTGGCTCGCGTCCGGCGCAGCGTCCATAAGAGTTCTTTTAGTCTGTATAACCTATAGGTGTGTAGACGACCCCACACGCTCCGCGTGGGGGTCTCGAAGAAACCGCGCAGGCCGA
>DASWYH010000480.1:0-2349 GCA_036405095.1 Gemmata sp.
CCAAGAGCGGGGAGATATGCGCAACGCGATCTTGGCTGCGGTGGCGCTCGGGTTGCTGTCGGCTTGCATCGGCCCCGCCGCTCTTCCGCAGGCAACGGAGGAGAAGGTGGGGCCTGCCGACATCGTCGGCACCTGGAGGTATCCGGCCGAGTTTGGTGCGACCACAATCACTGTTGAGCTGAAGTCGGATAGCACGTTCATTCAGACGGTCCGGCACGGGAGCGGCCGCGTCTAGACTCACGAGGGTAGTTGGACCGTGGAAGGCTCATACCCCCGTTTAGAAGTTCTCAAGCCCGTCTTCGGTGAGCCGGCCGGCAAGGAGCGGGTCGTCGAGAGTGCGCACTGGTGGATTGTCGAGAGCCAACACGAGGGAGTTAAGTTCGCGGTCTTCGGCGCCGCTGATGACCGCGACCCGGATTCGTGTTGGGAGTTTGAAAAGGTCCGCTAACCGCCCCGCCCCACCCGTGCCGAATCGGGCGCTGCACCGGACCGCGGTAAAATACGCGGTTTGCAGACCGTGTCGCTCGTTCCGCGGCCGGTGAGCTTGGTGTTCGGCAACACGAGGGCTCACGGGTGAATGAAGCCTTCGCGGCCGAGTTGGAAGGGGTGCAGTGGTTCGCCGCCGTCGGGGAACCACTCCCCACCGACCTCCCGTTCGACCCCCTCCCCGTCGCGTCGTGGGCGGAGGGCATCGAGCACTTCGCGGATCCGACGTGGGAGAACGTGCAGATCCGCGCCCGCAACGAGTTGAGCGTCTTCCTGAGCGCCCTCCACCGCCCCCGGTTCCAGCGCTGGAACGAGATCACGCGCGAGGCCAAGGCGCGGGTCGTCGGGCCCCTGGCGGCGGCCGTGTGGCGGCCGTTCGCCGACCGCTACGGGATTGGACCGGGGTTCGTCGACGGGATCAAGTGGGACGTGCACGCGGCGATCATGGAGCACGAGTATCGGGACTGTCCCGGTCGTCCGGCGTTCTTCCTCGACCTGCTGCGGGTGTACCGGGCCGGGCACGTCCCATGCGGGTGGTACGAGGAGTGGCCCGTGGGGCGGCTGGTCGTGTGGTAGCCAAGCCGGCCGAACCCGAAGCTGCACCTGACACCGCCGTCTGATTTGAAACGCATTGCGGCCTGCATCATGGCGGTGCAGGTGAGCTAGTTGTTCGGCCCAGAGGGGCGCGGCGCCGGGGACCGCATCGCTTGTGAGCCGACGGTTGGTCCGCAGTGCGTGAGACGGCGGTGCCGGGTGCGATGGGTCGGTTCCGTGGCGTCCCCAGCGGTGATCCGGGGCGCACGCACGCGGCGGTGTCGCTCACGCCCCGTACCGGCATGGTGGCGCGGGCACTGCGGATACGTGAGGTCCGGCCGGAGCGCAAGGGTGGTGTGGGCGGGTCGAGGAACCGCGTCGCCGCCGAACCGGGCGCTGCACCGGACCGCGAGATCTGGGTTCCTTCCCGCACTGATCGCGGCGTGCGCGGCCGGTGAGCTTCATGTTCGGCAGCGGAGGCGTGCGATTGTTCGTGGCTCCGTATCTTCGGGCGCTGACGTTTCTGGCTGCCAGTCGTGGCAAGGCGAGCCGAGAGGCCATGCAGCGGCAAGCGGCCCTCTTGACCGCTCTGTCGGACGAGGTGAAGGCGCAACTGGATCGCGGGGAGTACCCGCCGTACCACCTGGTCAACGCGGCGCGGCGGGCTACGGGTGTCACGGCCGACGCGGCGAGGGACTGGCTTCAGGCGCTCCTGTACTGGCGGGCGCACAGCCTTCCGATCATGGACCGCCCAGATGCCGAACCCGGCGCTGCACCTGACACCGCCACGTGATGTGTGACGCATCGCTAACTGTATGATGGCGGTGCAGGTGAGCTGTTCGTTCGGCAACCCAGAGGTGAGGGGATGGGGCGGCTCAACTGGCTCCGATCGAAACAGCCCCCGCCGTTGCCCGTGCGGTACGGCCTCGGCCCACCACCTCCAAAGTCGCCTCCGACGCCGGACGACCTGTGCCCGTTGTGCGGCGGCGAGGTCACTGACGTCCGCCGGGCCGGGCACTTCTCGACGTTCGATGGGCTTGGTGGCAGTACCCGTACCTGCTCCGGGATGTGGCTATCGAGCGGGTCGGTCAGGTGTGGTCGGCCGACATCACGTACCTGCCGATGCCCAGCGGGTTCATGTACTTGGCGGCGACGATCGATTGGTTCAGTCGGTACGTGATAGCTTGGCGGCTGTCGAACACGCGGGACGGGTCGTTCTGCCAGGACATGTTGGAAGAGGCCCTGAGTCGTGGTACGCCCGAGGTGTTCAACACGGACCAAGGGGTACAGTTCACGGCGCGGGCGTGGACCGGTCGGCTGGAGTCGGCC
>DASWYH010000481.1:0-27906 GCA_036405095.1 Gemmata sp.
AACGGGTCCCGGGGGCGGGGCGTCGAACCCGCCGTACACGTCGCCGAGTCGGAGCTTACCGCGCACGAGCAGCATGCGATCGACGGCCCGCCGGTAAAAGTCGAGGAGCGCCCCGGCGACCGCTTCGCCCTCCAGGATGCCGAGCGCCTGGGCGACGGCTTCGTAGGTGGACATGTGGTGCCCGGCGAGGTTGCGGCGCAAGGCCAACCCTCCAAGGGTCCGCGCCGGGAGCGCGACTTTGACGGCGCCGGCGAGGAGCGGCAGGCGCTTCACCATCCGGCTCGCCTGTCGCCAGTTGCCATCCGGGACGACGAGCGCCGGCGGTGCCGGTAGCGCGGCGACGAGTTCCGGTGTCAGGGGCTTGTCCCCGTGGCCGGGGAAGAGCACGAGCGGGGTGGTGCCCGCGGGCACGTGTGTCGCCGGGTCGGCCGGGGCGGGGAACGCGCCGTGGCCGAGGACGGTGGCGTTGCGGATCGCGAGTGCGAGGAGCCGGGTGGTGTTGCTCGTCCGGCCCAGGTCGTGGACGTGGCCGATGAGGAGGAGCGGGGTGCGGGTCGTGAGGCGCGGGGCGTACGCGCACACGCACAACCACGCTTGCAGACGACAGGCGGGGCACGGGGTGGGGGCGCGGTCGGTGGTCATCAGGCTCCTAGGCGGGCACCGCAGGTGTTCAGTCAACTTGCAGTCGTACCCGAACGGAGAGCTTATCGAGAGCCGCGCGGGTGGCGTTAAACCCCGAGTCCAGGGCCTGAGAGGAATTCCTGCGGCACACGGTTCGCGCTCGGTGCGCTTGCGATCGTATACCGGCACCTTACGGAAGCTTGACGCGCTGGTACGTTTTCTTCGTGCGGTCCGGGAAGAGGACCTTTCCGCCGCCCGCAACAATGTACTTCGCCAGATTCTGCGTCGTGTCGGTCAGCTCCGCCGACTGTAACCTCTTGTCTTTCGGGTCCCGAGTCACCGCGCCACGCACGCCCCCGCTCTCGACCGCGGCGGCCACCCCCTCTTCGCTCCCGGTCCACAACTCGAGCGTGTCTCCGGTCACACGGTAGCGGATGACGCGATAACCGGTGATCTTGGTGGGCGACCAGATGTCTTTGTCGAACTCACCCTGGAGCGCGTTGAGGTATGTCTCGCTTCCGATTACAGACGGGAAAAAGGACTGCTTGGTTGAGGAGCGGAAGAGCGGTTCCAGCTCTTGCTCCTCGTTCCATTCCACGTTCCGCATCACCATCAGCCCCGGCGGCACGTCCCTCAACCGCTTTTTCCAGGACTCCTGGTTCCGGACCCGCGCGCGCCAGTCGAGCCCCACCGCGACGAGCGAGGCGTCTTTCTTTCCGACCTCCTTCCACAAGCCGATCATGTTTTTGTCGGGGGCCGATCGGGCCGGGTCGGAGAACGGGTTGCTCGATTTCACGCAGCCCGTCAGCCAGAGGCACACGATGACGAGCGCGAGCGGTGCGAGTCGCAGCCGGGCCATAAAACCACCTCTCGAATGGTGCCGGTCGAACCTTGTTCTGTCGCGAGTCGTTGTTCCGGGAGCTTTATCCTCGCCACGGCGCCCGGTGCGCGCAGCGCGAACCGCTCACGGGGCCGGGTTCGGGGGGCTCAAGCGGGATCGCAGCTCCGCAATTTCGGTCGCGATGGCCTCGTCACCCTCGTAATCGGGTAGCCGGCTGATGGCCTCCAGTTTCTGGATCGCCAACAAAAGGTGGCGGTCCAGATCTTCGATCGGCCAGATGTAGACGCGCCCGAGGGCGACGAGCATATAGGCCGCGGCCCGGATCTTCCCGGCGTACTCCTCCACGTCCTTTGTCTTGAGCGCCTTCTCGACCCGTTGGGCCAACTTGGTTGCAGTGAACAGCTCAGCGAACCAGTCGGCCGCGTCGTCGTTGTCCCAGGCGGCTGCACCCCACGCACCCATCGGCCACCTCGCTTGAATCGGAAGATTCCAACGCCGGGGCCGGTATCATACACGAACTCGTTCGCGGTGTCCGATCCGCTGCGGCGGAACGGTTCGCGGCCGCGGCCCCCGAATTGCGTGCCGCCGGGCACGGGCTCCGGGCCGAGTCGCTTTCCAGTTCACGCGCGGGGCCGTTGCGGATACACTCGCTCCAGCCCACCGCAGAGGTTTCGTACATGCCGCTCAACCGCCGCGCGTTCCTCGCTTCATCTGGTGCGCTCCTCGCCGGGGGCACATATGCAGGGACCACTTCGGCCGCGGATTCCTTTCGCACCAAGCCGCCGAAGCGCGCGAAGCCGGCGCCGAAGAAGCTCGCGGTGCTCACCTCTACCTATCACTATCTGTCGCACTCGTATCACATCGCCGGGCGCTACCTCGACGGGTACATGAAGGGCGCCGAGCACCACTTCCCGGAATTCGGCATCGGTTCGGTGTACGCGGAACAGGTGCGGGCGAACGACCTCAGCCGCGAACTCGCGAAGGAGCACAGCTTCCGGCTCTCGGAAACCATCAGCGACGCGCTCACCCTCGGCACCGGTAAGCTGGCCGTTAATGGCGTGCTGCTCATCTGCGAACACGGTGACTACAAGTACAACGACCGCGGTCAGAAGCTGTACCCGCGGCACGAGTACTTTCAGCAGATCGTGTCCGTGTTCGAGAAGAGCGGTAAGACCGTTCCCGTGTTTTGTGACAAGCACCTGAGCTACGATCGCACGAAGGCCGCGGAGATGGTCGCGACCGCAAAGAAGCTGGGCTTCCCGCTCATGGCGGGGTCATCGCTACCCGTCACATGGCGCCGGCCGGAACTCGAACTCAAACTCGGGACACAGATCCGCGACGCGCTCCTCGTGTCTCGTGGCGAACTGGAGATCTACGGCATCCATGCGCTGGAGGCCCTTCAGTGCATGGTGGAGCGCCGGTTCTCGAACGCCGACCCGAAGACCGTGGCCCAGGGCGTGAAGGCGGTGACGTGCTTGCAGGGCGACGCGGTCTGGAAAGCGGGTGACGACGGCGTCTGGTCGTGGGAACTGCTCGAACACGCCCTCGGGCGCAGCACCTCGCGCAACGCCGGCGACATCCGCACCAACTGCAAGCGGTTCCCCAAGCCCGCGTCCTGGGGCTACTTCGTCAAAGGGCCAGTTGCGTTCGTGATCGAGTACCGCGACGGGTTAAAAGCAACGGTGCTCCAACTCGACGGACACGTTGCGGACGAAACGTTTGCGTGCCGCGTGGAGGGCGAGAAGAAGCCGTCGTCGTGCCTGTTTTGGTTGCCCCCGCCCCCGGGAGCGGCGTTCCTGGAAGCGCTCGCCGGGCACACGGAAAGGTTCTTCGCAACGGGGAAGCCGCCTTACCCCGCCGAACGGACGCAACTCACCGGCGGTATTCTCGATTACGCGCTCGAATCGCGCGCTAAGGGCTCCAAGCGCCTCGAAACGCCGGACCTCGACATCCGATACGACCCGCCGACCGATAGTGGGTTCATGCGCGGCGACTATTCCAGACCCGTGGAGTAGATCGCCGGTGTGTGCGGGGTGCCGATGAATCTTTCGTGAGCCGTTGACGCTCTTGAGGTCGCGGCATACGATGGATTTTTCGATTTCCATCGGCCGTTGCTTGAATGTGGAACCGCCGCGGATGTCCGAGCTGAGCATTTCCGCCGAAGCTTTTGCCGCCGCCGTTGATCGGCTGTGTGCCCACCGCACCCACCTCACGGTGGTGAAACTCGGTGGCAGCGCGATGGAAGACCCCGCCGCAACCGATGCGTGCCTCAGATCGGTGGCCGCGCTCAACCGGCTCCGGGTGCCGCTCGTTTTGGTCCACGGGGGCGGCAAACCCATCGACCGCGCGATGAGCGAAGCGGGCCTCACGCCGCGCAAGGTCGCGGGGCGCCGGTATACCGACGACGCGACGCTCGGAATCGTGGTGCGGGTGCTCCAGGAGATCGGTGCCGGTCTCGTCGAGCGGCTGCGAACCTCGGGCGCCCAGGCCGCCGCGCTGTCGTCGCAGTTGTCGGGCGAGCGGTTGTTTCTGCCGAGCGACTCCGGCCCCCCCATCGACCTTGGGCGCGTGGGCCAGGTCACCGGTGTCGGGGAAAAGATCGGCCAAGTCGTCACCGAAGGCGTCGTCCCCGTTGTGCCTTCACTCGCGAGCGATGCGCACGGTTGGCTCAACATTAACGCTGACACCGCCGCGTCCGCAGTCGCCGGGGCGCTCAAGGCCGAGAGGGTCATTTTCCTCACCGACACGCCGGGCGTGTTGCGCGACCGCTCGGACCCGAACTCGCTGTTCCCCCGGCTCACCGAATCCGAGGCCCGCGCGCTGATCGCGTCCGGCGTGATCGAAGGCGGGATGGTGCCGAAGGTCGAAGCGTGCTTCGAGGCGCTCGCGGCGGGCGCCCGGTCCGCCCTAATCCTCGACGGCCGCGTGCCGTTCTCACTTTTGGACGTGTTCCTGCGGGACACGTTTACCGGCACCGTTATCACGCGGTGAGCCGCCCCCCGATCCCGTTGTTCTCGAACTCCTTAACCCTTTTCCCGAGAACGTACCGACGATGACCACAACCGACACGCTCTCCAGCGAGCAGGTCATTAGCCTGGCGAAGAAGCACCTGACCGCCAACTACACGCGCTACCCGGTGGCGCTGGTGCGCGGGGCCAACTCGTGGGTGTGGGACGCGGAGGGGAACCGCTACCTCGACTTCTTCCCCGGCTGGGGCTGCGGCATCCTCGGGCACTGCCCGCCGCGCGTCGTTCAGGCGGTTCAGGAGCAGGTGGCGACGCTCATCCACGTTCCGAACACGTGGTACACCGAGCCGCAGGCCCTGCTCGGTCAGGCGCTCGGGGAGCGCACCGATTTCGGCGGCGTCAGCTTCTTCTGCAACAGCGGGACCGAGGCCAACGAGGCCGCGATCAAGCTCGCCCGCCTCAACGGCAAGCCCAAGAACAAGGACAAGATCGTCACCCTCACCGGGAGCTTCCACGGGCGCACGATGGGCGCGCTGACCGCGACCGCGCAGCCGAAGTACCACGCGGGCGTGGAGCCGATGCTCCCGGGCTTCAATTACGCCCACTGGGGCAACCTCGACAGCGTGGCGAAGGCGATCGACGCCGAAACCTGTGCCGTGATGCTCGAACCGATCCAGGGCGAGGGCGGGGTGAACGTGCCGCCGCCGGGGTTCCTGGAAGGGCTCCGCGACCTGTGCGACCAGAACGGGCTGCTGCTCATCCTGGACGAGGTGCAAACCGGCCTGGGGCGCACCGGGAAGTGGTTCGGGTATCAGAACTGGGCCGTGAAGCCCGACATCATGACGCTGGCGAAGGCGCTCGCCGGCGGGGTCGCGATGGGCGCGCTGGTGGCGGCGCCCGAGGTGGCCGAGAAGCTGAAGCCGGGCACCCACGCGGCGACCTTCGGGGGCAACCCGCTGGCCGCCCGCGCCGCGCTCGCCACGATCGACACCATCGAACAGGAGGGGCTCCTCGAGCGCGGGGTGCAGCTCGGCGAGCGGTTCCGCCAGCGGTTCACGGAACTGAAGGACAGGTGCCCGCTCGTCACCGATGTGCGGGTGAAGGGCACCATGATCGGCGTCGAGCTGAACGTCGAAGGCGCGCCCGTGGTTCAGGGCTGTCTCGAGAAGGGGCTGCTCATCAACTGCACGCACCAGACGGTGCTGCGCCTGCTCCCGGCGCTGACGCTCTCCGACGAGCAACTGGAGGACGGGTGCGACATCATCGCGGACGTGCTGATGAACCTGCGCCATTAGAAACGTGGAACGCGGAATTCGGAGCGCGGAATTGAAGGCACACCGCTTCAAACGCGCTCTCCGGGTTCTGCCCGCAACCGTCTTTGTTCCGCAATCCGAATTCCGCACCCCGCAATCGCGATGAAACACTTCCTGAACCTCATCGACCTGACAGGCGACGAGTTGCAACACCTCCTGAGTGAGGCGGCGCGGCTGAAGGACGCGCACGCGCGGCGCATCCCGTCGCACGCGCTCACGGGGCGCGTGGTGGGGCTGGTGTTCGAGAAGCCGTCGCTGCGAACCCGGGTGAGCTTCGAGAGCGGGGTCGCGCAGCTCGGCGGCACCGGCCTCTACCTGCCCGGAAACGAGGTCGGCCTGGGCTGGCGCGAGAGCCTCGCCGACTTCGCGCGCACGATCTCGAACTACGTCGATGCCCTGGTCCTGCGGGTGTACAAGCACGCCACGCTCGACGGGATCGCCGCGGCGGGCAGCATCCCGATCATCAACGGCCTCTCGGACTGGTCGCACCCGTGCCAGGGGCTGGCCGACCTGCTCACCGTGCGCGAGCTGTTCGGCACCGAAGTCGGGCGCACCGTCGCGTTCGTGGGCGACGGCAACAACGTGGCGCGGTCCCTGGCGGTCGGGTGCGGGAAACTCGGCGTCCGGTTTGTGCTCGCGTGCCCGCCCGGGTACGGCTTCGATGACAAGTTCAAGTCCGAGTACGCGGCGCGGGTCTGTACGGAGTTGCCGAAGGAGATCCACGACCCGTTCGTGGCGGTGAAGGGCGCGGACGTGATCTACACTGACGTGTGGACCAGCATGGGCCAGGAGGCGGAGCGCGAGGAGCGGCTGAAGCGGTTCGCGCCGTTCCAGGTGAACGCGCAACTGCTCGCCCGGGCGGCCCCGCATTGTAAGGTGCTGCACTGCCTCCCCGCGCACCGCGGCGAGGAGATCACCGACGAGGTCATGGACGGCGCCGCGTGTGCCGCGTTCCAACAGGCCGGCAACCGCCTGCACGCGCAGAAGGCCGTACTGGAGTGGCTGTTGAAGTGAACACCGCCGAGAGGGCGCCCGGGGTGCCGGGCGCCACTCACGGCGGCTATTTCTTCAGGTCGAAGTTGTGCTCGGTCTTCCCGGAACCGACATCGGCGCTCAGCGTGCTCTTGGTGTTGTACTTCTCGGGGACGATGCTCTCCAACAGGTCTTCGGTGCCCATCGGCCCTTTCTTCCCGGGCACCACGCGGGTCGCAGTGATCTCCACCTTGTTCTTCCCCTCGCGCGCCTGCATCTTGTACTTGCCGTCCTTGATTTTGCCGCCCTCGGCCCCGGCCGTTTTGTCTTCCGGGATGAAGACAATGTCTCCCTCTGCCAGCGGCTGACCGTCCAGTTGCACGGAGCCGGATACGTCCATTTTCTTCGGACCGGACGCCCCGCCGCACCCGGCGGCCGTAACTAATGCGCCGACCAGAACCGCCACGAACCACGTTCTCATAATGGCTCACCCGAAATGAAAGGATGAATCAACAACCCCGGCCGCGCACAATGCACGGCCGGAACAAATTGACAGTTTTTACTTCATTGGCCTATTGGTTCGCGACGACTTCGCCGCCGGCGCGGGAGCCCATGTACTGCCACGTTTGGGCGCTGATGCTGTTGGAGACGAACCGGACGCTCCCGTCGGCCATCGCCGCGTTCACCCCGCCGGTGTGGCCGCTGCGTGCGAACAGCGCCTGCGTGCCGTCGTTGGAAATGGTGGTGATCGGGGCGCCCACAATCGACTGCCCCTGGTAGGTCTGCCGGTCGGCGACGGTCGTGTTCGGGGTGTTGGAACTGCTGAACCAACTGTTCCCTTCCCACGAGTTGCAGTACCGGCCGCGGAGGTCGTTGGCCGTCGAGTCCGGGGCCACACGGATCTCGCTGACCATCAGGGTGTTCGAGCTGCCATCGGTGGCGTCGGTGATCCGGGTCTTCGACTTGACGTAGAACATGCCGTTCAGGTTCAACCCGTTCCCGTAAGCGTTCGAGCCGGCGCACACCACCATGTTCGTGTGCAACCCCTGCATCACGGTGACGCCGTTGACGCTGTTGGTGTCGCGGGTCGTGGTTTTCGGGCTGTTCGGGTCGGACGGGCACAGGAGCGGCGGGACGATGGTGTCCTTGTTCGGCGCCAGCAGCGCCCAGTCGCCGTTCGTCGCCCGAGTGGCGTCGTAGATCTTGAACAGGTTGTCCTGTTCCATGTAGGGCAGGGTGGGCTGCACCCAGCACCCCCGAATCCACGGGCCGTCGTTGTTGTAGAAGTTGTTGTACTGGCCCACCGGGAACGTGCCGTTGGTGTCGTGGTGGTTGTGCAGCGCCAGTGCCACCTGTTTCATGTTGCTCTGGCACTTCATGCGCGCGGCGGCCTCGCGCACCTTCTGCACGGCCGGCAGTAACAGCCCGATGAGGATTGCGATGATCGCAATCACCACCAGCAGCTCAATGAGCGTGAACCCGCGGCGGCCGCGGTACAAGGAACGCGACATTGGGGACCTCGGGGGCAAAAGCCCGGCGAACGAGAGAAATGAAAAAGGCTGGCGACGTGGCAAGAGACCACGCACCAGCCGATGTAGTATTGCCTTCGCGTGCGAATTTCGCAAGAGAAAAGAGTTAGTGGTTTTCTCGTCGGGTTTTCGATTCTGACAACATTCTCGTTATTTGTTCGCTCTCATGCGGGCAGCGACGAACCGAAGAAACGGAGCCAGTTGCCGAAGAAGATGCCGTCGATGTCACCGGCGCTGTACCCGCGGCGCGCGAGGATGCCTTCGAGCTTGTGGACGTCGGTAATGGTGTCCAGGTCGCGCGGGGTCTGCTCGGTGCCGTACCCGCCGTCGAGGTCCGTGCCCAGTGCGACGTGCCGCGCGTTGCCCGCGAACTGGCACACGCGGTCCTTGTGGTCCACGATCGCTTCGAGCCCCACCACTTCGGGTTGGGTTTGCCCGCGGACCCAGCCGGGGTACATCATCCACGCGTCGAACGCCGACCCGATGACCGCGCCCCGCTTGATCAGTTCCTTCACCTGCTCGTCGGTGAGCTGCCGGTCCCCGGGGACCAGCGCGCGCAGGTTGTGGTGGCTCGCGAGCATCGGTCCGTCGTAAACGTCCATCGCGGTCCAGAACGACTGGTCGGACAGGTGCGTCACATCGAGAATCATGCCGACCTTCATGAACTCCTTGAGCAACTGCACCCCGGCGGGCGTCATCGGCCCGTCAACGGCCGTGCCGTAGGCATACCGCCCGCGGCCGTAGTGCGCCGGGCCGACCGCGCGCAGCCCCAGCCCGAACCAGTGCGCCACCTGTTCGGGCGCCACGATCGGGTCCGCGCCTTCCATGCTCAGAATGATGCCCAGCGGGGTGGTGTCGGGGGCCGCCTCCCAGGCGCTCCAGTGTGCGGCGAGTTCGCCCCGCGTGTGGATGAACTTCAGGTGCCCTTGCGCTTCGAGCAACCGGTAGTAACCGAGCGAGCCGAAACAGTGCGCGTAAGCGATTTGGGGCGTGGCGTAGTCGATGTCGCCGCGCTTGAAGCCCCAGCGGGAAGCGGCATCCGGGCCGCTGCGGGCGAGCACGGTTGCGACGCACACCGGCACCTTGCACCGCTTCAGTTCGGGGAACGTGAGGGTGCCGCACCCGCGCCCCTTGACGTCGGTAAAGTCTTTCTCGACCGCGCGCAGTTCGGCGACGGTGAGAAACAGGTCACGGTTGTAGTTGAGCGCGTTGAGGGCGAGGTCGAGGTGCGCGTCGATCATCGGGCGCATGGGGTGTGCTCGCGATAAGGAAAGCTGGCGGGCTCCGGCGGATGGGATTGGTGTAGCGGATCAGGAGCCGGGGCTCCAGTGGGCGCTCAGTCGCCGATGGTGCTCGCGTACCCGCCGTCGTGGAGCGCGCGGCGCGCCATGACGTTGTCCTTCTGGTGCTGGTAACTGGCGCCGGTCGCCGTTTCGAGTTTGCCCCAGTACGCGACCGCGCGGTCATACATCTCGGCGCTCTCGCCCCCGAGCTTCTCGCACACCTGCGCCAGAGTTTCCAGTACCCACGGGTCCGGGGTGCCGCGTGCCTGGGCGAGTTTTTCGATGTGCCGCAGGGGGCGGTAGCACAGGTCGAGCATCCCGAGCGATTCGTAGAGCCGGTACAGTTCGCGGTGCAGCTCGGGGCCGTCGGGCCGGGTGCGGATCGCTCGGTCCAGAACCGCGAACGCCTCGGCGACCCGCCCGGCGGTGCGCAGGCTCCGCGCCAGGGTGGTTTCGGGGGTGTCGAGCCAGAACCGGCGGAGCCGGTCCCGTTGGGCGCCGAGCCACCCGCCCAACCCGCTTTTCGGCCCCGGCTCCGGGAGCGGCTGCCGCTTGATCCAGTTTTCGAGTTCCTGACCGGACGCCCGGAGCGCCAGCAGATCCGGTCCCGAATCCGGTCCCCGCGGGCCGGGGGTGTCCGTTGTGTCGGGCGTGTCGGTCGCGACAGAGGCGCTCAGCGGTGGGCGCTCACGCGACCCCGTCAGACCCGGGGCGAGCGCCCGGCGCTCGGCGGTGTTCGGTTTGATCTCGAGCCGCACCACGAGCGGCCCGATGAGTAACTCGTCGCCGTCCGAAACGCGCGAACTGGTGCGCACCGCTTTGCGGTTCCGGCCCAGCGGCTTTTTCGACAGGGTGTGAACGTACCAGTCCCCGTCGTGGGCCGCGAGCAGGGCGCTCATTCGCGAGAGCCGCGTGTCCGGGAGTTGAACGTGACAGAACGCGAGCCGGCCGAACAGCAAGTTGTGATCGACCGCCCGGCACTCTTCCATCCCGTCCGGGTTGGTGACGTAGGCGAAACAGCTCGGGGCCGAATCGTCGTCGGGTTCGGGCGGGTGGAGCGCGTCCGAACCGGGCGCGAGGACCGTGTAGCGCTCGTCGCCGACCCCGAGCAGGTCGCCCTTTTTGGGGTTCACGCGCTGGCCGGGCCGGAGCGCGCGTCGGTTGAACGTGACGTCCTCGTCCGAGAGCCCGTACAGCGCCCAACCGCTGGGGTATCGGACCACGAGCGCGCCGAGGTACGGCCCTTCGCCACCAGCGCCGATGGCGGCGTGTTCGGCGGCCCCGATGAGCGTTCCGTCTGGGGACAACTTGACGGTGTCGCCGGTTCGGATGTGTTGAAGGTGAAGTTCCATACGGTCGGTTCAGTCGGGCGAAGTTGGGAATCCGCGAGCCGTTACGGGTCCGGTCGTTTCAAGTGGCTCGTTGTGCGTGGCGGGGGTGTCGGGAAGAACGCACCGATTTTTGAACCGGGTGCGGATATCGCCTCGCCTGACAATGCCCTGGCACCGTGCGCTAACAACTTGAGACTGCGGCAGCGAAATGACCCGCTTCAGTATAACTCAGAACTCGCGTGCGGAGGGGAAACTTCAGCGCACGACCAGAAATACGCTCAGACCAATAATCCCAATAAGCAATACGAGAACGACGGGCCGCCGCAGGAGCGCCACGAGCCGTTCCGGAATGGGGGGCTCGTGGCCGGGTGTCGGGCGCATGAGGCCCGGCAGGAACGCGCGCTCGAGCACGGACAGGACCGGTCCGAACACGCTGTCGAGCGGGCCTTTCGGGTCCGGATCGGCGACCCGGCTCGGTTTGGGGTGCGTTTGGGGTGACGGGCGCGCGGGCTTTGGAATCTTCCGGGCGGTCGGTTTCGGGGCCGCAACATCCAACGGGAGCAGGTCCGCGAACTCCTTCGCCAGTTCCGTAGCGGTCCCGCGGTCCGCGGGCCGTTTCGACATCATCTTCTGGAGCAACGCGCTGAGGTCCTCGGGCACGTCCGGGTTGATCTCGCTTGCCGATGGGACCGGGGCCCGCGTGTGCGCTTTCATGAAGGTGAGCGCGTCGCGGTCTTCGACGACGTAGGCCGGGCGCCCGGTGACCGCGAAGAACAGCGTGCCGCCGAGCGCGTAGAGGTCCGACTCGGGCACGACCCGTTCGACCCACTGTTCCGGCGGGGCGTACTCGCGGGTGCCGACGAAGATCCGTTTCGTGCCTTCGCCCGACGGGCGCGTCTCGGCCGTGCTGACCGCGCCGAAGTCGAGCAACTTGGCCGCGGTGTCGCTCGGGCGCGTGCCGGCTTCCGCGGGCGGGCCGAGCGCGATCACGTTTGCGGGCTTCACGTCGCGGTGGATGAACCCGTTTTGGTGGATCGCCGCGAGCCCGCCGAGCAGGTCCACGGCCCACTTTACCGCGAACTGCCACGGCACCGGTCCGGACCACCGCACGAGCCGGTGCAGGTCGGTGCCGTCCACGAACTCCATCGCAATCAGGTACTCATTGGTGGGGCGGTTGTACTCGTCGCGGACGCGCTCGTAGAGGTGGAACCGGGCGACCGCTGGGTGCTGGACCCGCATCATCGCGCGGGCCTCTTGCTCGAACCGCGCCCGGCCGGTGTCGGTGTCGCGGGTGAGGGTCTTGATGGCCACGAACCGCGGCGGGTTGAACTGGCGCCCGCGGTACACCTCGCCCTGACCGCCCTCCCCGAGCTTTTCGAGCAACAGGAACTGGTTCACCGCGAGTTGCCGGGCGAGTGGGGTTTCGTCGCCTTCGAGCCACGCATCGATGACCGCGCGCTGGTACTCGGTTACACCCGGCGGCGCGTCCGGCCCGTCGCCTTCGGTCCACCACTCCGGGGGCTGTTGGGCGAGGGCGTCCAGAAGCGCGGCGGCGTCACCAGCGGCGGTGCGGGCGGCGCGGTCCCAGCGGGCGCGCGAGACCACCCGGCACCCGATCAGGATCGTGGAGAGTTCGGAGAGCGTGCGCATGCGTTCGCCGGGCGCCCGGAGGGGACGGATCACGGACCGCGGCGCTATTGTGGCACCGGGACCAGCGCGTTGGCAATGCAGTCTCCCAAGTTCCGGTCACTTCTTGACCTTGCTCGCATCCGCGACCGTCATAGCCCCGTAACCTTCGAGCCAGCGGCCCTGGAACTCGAGTTGCCCGACGAACTCGTCCGGCCCGAGCGGGGCCTTCCAGTCTTTCTTCGCCTTGTCGTTGGAATCGACGTACACCTTCACAAGATACCGACCTGCCGGGAGAGCGGGTTCGCCTTTCGCCCATCTCTTGGCGCGGTCCGAACCGGGTGCGGCGAGCAGCGTGACCGTGTGCTGCCAAAGCTTGCCCTTCCCGAACACGGCCCGGTCCGCGGTGGCGATCGGGTCGCGTTCCCACGCCCCGGCTTTCGCATCCCAGGCGTGAATGTTCACCTGGAGCAGTTTGTCGTCCCACGCGGCGGGCGTCTTTTCGAGCTTGAACCACGCCTCGGTGCCGAACTGTTTCGTTCCCGGCTCCTTCGGGGGGAGGTCCGCGGGCTTGGCGTACTTCCCCTTTTTGATGGCGACCACGTCTTCGATCCAGGCACGGACCGCCTTGTAACCCTGATCGCCGACGACGAACTTGATCCCGCCCCCGTGCTTCACTTCGTTAAGCGGTTTCGTGAGGAGCAGGCTCTTTTCGGGGGCGTCGAGGTCGATCAACTTACTCGCGATGAGGTAATCCATTGTGGCTTCCGGTCCGGCCTTCTTGAACCACGCGACCCGAGGCCCGTATTCTTTGGCGAGCTTCTCGGATTGTGGCGACCCTTCTGTGTGGCAGTTCATGCAGCGGAACCGCATCGACCAGATGTTCGACTCGAACGATTCGAGCATCCGATCTTTGCGCGCGTGTCGGATCACTTCGACCGGCTTGGTGGCGAGTGCGGGTGCCTTTTCGGGTTTGGGGGCGTTCCGCAGTGCCGGATCGGCGGCGCACGCCTTGACCCACGCGGCGAACGCTTCGTACTCGGCCTTCTGGCGCTTCGCGGAGATCAGCCCGGCGGCTTTGGGGTCACCTGCCCCGCGGCTGATAAGCTTGAGAATCTTCGAGTTTTCGGGCATATCGAGGTCGATTAGCCCCTGCTCGCGGAGCGCCAGAAAGGTGTCCTTTGCGGACGGCAGGATGTAGTGCTTGATGTCTACGCTTGCGAGGTGGCACCGGGCACAACTCGACGGGTCCGGAGATTTGAAGATGGGTTCGATGCGTTCTGCGAACACCTTCGCGGGGTCATCAGCCGTCGCGGTGTTTGCAGTGGTGAATGCACCCACGAGAGCGAGCAGGTAAGCGGGGCGCGACATCGCGTCTTCCGATGTGTGTGGGCTTCGGGTTTTGGCAGCGCGCCCGTGCGCTCGGTGCCCGGAGGTGCCGGCCGCAAGCCAGACGGGGTTGAGATATCATAACCTGCGCGAAGCCGGTGCGGAAGAAAGATGTGGTTGGCCGAGACCGCGGCCCCTTGGGCTCACGCGGGGCGTTCGGCGACACACACCATGCAGTCCGAAGCGCCCGCGGCGAAGCACCCCCACGCGGCGAGGCGGGCGACCGGCTTCCACTGCACCGCGCGAGTGAGCGGGCCACCGGTACCGTTACGGTCGGCGAGCCGGGCGCTGGAGCGGAGCCAGTCGCTGTGGCGGAGTTGGCGCACCGGTTCCGGGCGGAACCCGGCGGTTTGGAGCATCGCGGTGAGCGTGCCCGGGGTGAAGTGCGTGAGGTGCCGCGGGAGGTCTAGCCCGAACCACGCTTTCCCGAACACCCGGTACGGGAAGCTTGCAATGTTCGGGGTCGCGACGATGAGCTTCCCACCCGGAACCAGCAGCTTGAACGCTTCGCGGAGGAGCTCCAGCGGGCGGTGGATGTGTTCGAGCGAGTGCCACATGGTGACCACGTCGAACGAGCCCGGGCGCAAGTCGGGGTGCGGCAGTGTGCCCACGAGCGCGATCAGTCCGTGCTCGCGCACCGCTTCGACGGCCCCGAGGGAGGCATCGAGCCCGGTCACCTCCCACCCCTGATCGGCCATCGTTTTCAGGAAGCTCCCGGCCCCGCAACCGAAATCGAGCAGGCGCCCGGGGCCGGGCCACGGCAGCGCGCCGCGGCGCTCCGCGCACGGGCGCCCGAACAGGCGCGCCCAGAACGGCCGCGCCCGGCGCGACCGGCGCATCTGTCCGGGGCGGCGGTGCGGCTGGTAATCCGCGGGATAGAACCGCCCGATGTTGCGCTCGGTCGGCCGCGGGTTCGTGTAGGTCAGCTCGCAGTGCGCGCACCGAACCACCGCGAACACCAACCCCGTCCCGGTGGGCGGGAGTGGGTCCGGGGCTTCCAGAACCGGTGCCCCCGTGCCCGCGTCGTTCCCGCACAGGGGGCACGGCGCGTCTTCCCACACCACCGCGGGCGCGTGGGGCCGTAGGTCCGTGCTTTCGGGAAGGGTCGCAAGGGGCGGGCGGTTCGTCATCTCGGCAACCCGTCCGTGGGTCGGCTTTGCGGTACGATTCGACCAGGGTACTCTTCCGGCGTTTCAAGCGTCAACGTCACCTTGCAGGTCTGCAGGGCCTGGCGTCACCTTGGGGTCTTCGCGATCTTGTCGGGCCAGTCCAGGTCGCTCCCGGCCTTCACCAGTTGCGCCTGGAAGTCCGCGAGCAGCTTCGCGTCCTTGCGCACCTGCCGCGGGACGCGCTTCTTGGCGGTGCAGAACGCGACCAGTTCGCCCACCGCTTCGCCGATGCCCCACTCCACCGGGTGCAACCGGTAGCAGCCGTTCGTGATGTGCGTGGTGCCGATGTTCTTGCAAGCGGGCAACAGGTTCTCCACCCGCTCGGGGATCAGTGCGCCCAGGGGGATCTGGAACGGGAGCGAACTCACATCGATGTAGTTATCGCCACCGGACGAGGGGTGAAGGTCGATGCGGTAGCTGCCGGTCCCGACACTGTCCTTGAACGGTTCCGCCGTGAACTCGCCGGGCTTCTTCTGGAGCAACTTCGCGCGCGCGTCCACGCCGACGTGATTTTCCGTGACCGTGAACAGGGCTTTGATCCGGCGGCTCTCCCGAACGTAGGGCGCCATCGCCAACCCGTGTGGGGTGTCTTCTGTTCCGGTCAGGTCGGGCCGCAGCCGCAGCCCCTTCCAGCCCTGCTTTTTGCCGCCGGGGTGCGGAGCTTCCGTTTGCATCCAGTAGAGCAGGCACCGGCTCAACTCGTGCGCGGCGAGGTAGTGGCCGCCCACCCCGGCGTTGTCGAACAGGTTGCCGAGCCAGTAGTCGTTTTGCGGCCAGTTGACGAGGCACACGTCGCGGACGCCGGAGCCCTCTTCAAAGTTGTCCTTCGCGACGATCCGACGGTAGGTCCACAGGTTCAAGCCCTTCGGGACCGGGCCGGTCGGGTCGAAGCTGACGGCGCGCGTCTTCCGTGTGATGGGGTCGGACATTTCCCACGAGAGCAGGTTCCCGGGCCATTCCGGCTTCATCTTCGGAACGTAGTCGCGCCACGCCTTGTAGCTCTCGGGCTTCTCGATGGTGTTGTCCGCGTCGGCCTCGTAGTCCATTGCGAAGCACACGGTGAACGCCTGGTGGTTGTCCGGCTTCGCGAAGTCCGGGGCGTGCGGTTCCTGCGTGTCGCGCTGCGCTTCTGCCCCGGTGACGTGTTCGACCTTAGCCTTTGGGAGCAGGTCGCCGGTTTCGGTCGCGTCCACAAAGTACGGGGCCGTGAGGATCACCGACTCGGGCGTGAGGAGGGAGCGGACCTCAACGGCCCGGATGGTGTCGCCGTCCAGATCGACCGCGCCCTCCACGCACCGGAGCATCAACTTGACGCGCCCGGCGGTGATGTGAGGGGCCAGCATCTCCAGCAGCACCGCGAGGGCGGCCCGCGGCTCGTGGCACAGCTTCGACACGTTCCCGTTACCGGGGTTCAATAACGGGTTCTTTGCGGCGGTTTCCGTGAGAGCGTAGTTGCGCCGGTAGTAGTCGCGGATCTTGGTGCGGAACTGGCGGTAGGTTATGGTGCTCCCGCGTTCCTCGATCCACGGGTGCTCGTCGGGGGGAACCGCCTGCGACGTGAGCTGCCCGCCGATCCACGAGAACCCTTCGGTGAGAATCACCTTTAGCCCGTTGCGCGCCGCTGCGAGCGCGCAGGCGACCCCGCCCACCCCGCCCCCGATGATAACCAGATCGGCCTTCAACTCGCGCGGTGCGGGTTTGGCGCGCCCGCCCGCGTGGAGGGGGCGTAGCAGGTGCGCGAGCGGGGTGAAGGCCGATAGCGAGAGGAATCCGCGGCGGTTCATTCGACGGCTCCCGGGGGACAGTTCACCCCAGAGTATCGGCGCGCGCGACCCGGCGAAAGCACCCCGACCCCCCGCAAGCGCGAATGTGGTTGTCGGGAGCGAGCCGCGGAGTTAATTTCCTTCTGAGCCGCTGTCATTGTTCGGTGAGTTCTCTTGCGGGTGATTCATGAAGATCTCCTTCAGTCCGTTGCAACTGTTCAGTCCGTTGCAACTCATCTTCTGCTTTATTTTGTTTTTCTTGCCGTGGATCGAACTCCAGTGCACATTCCCGCAGGATACGCTGAAGAATGGACCGAAGGGGATCGCCGGAGCAACCAAGACGGGTGGTTCGGACCGCACCGAACCGATGCCACTGGTCACCCAGAGCGGGCTTCAGATTGCGACCGGCGGCTCGTCTCCTTCGCCGGACATGGAGAGGTTCGCGAAGATAATGGGCCGAGAGGAGGACGGGGTGGGTGGTGAGCCCAAACCGTTGGCCAAGAACAAGGACGAAGGCGTTGGAAGCGCCCCGTTGCTGTTTTTGTTCCCGCTCGCGCTGCTCGCCGGGATCGGTATCGGGTGCTCCCCGTTCCCGCACCTGTTTCGCCGTCTCGCGCTCGCGGCGTGTTGCCTCGGCGCGTTCGGGATTGTCGGGTTGCAGATCGCAATCGGCTTCCCGATGGAGAAGGAGATCGGCAAGAAGAAGGAGCAGTTGAAAGGGGGAAATGGGTTGGGTGGCGGATTTGGTGCCGCGCCCAACACGAAGGGAACCAAGACTGGCACCAAGGAACCAGAAACCTTGCGCGTGAGTTGGAAACTCCCGCTGTACTTGACGTTCCTTCTCCTGCTCGGCGCGACCGCGACTGCGTTCGTGGACGGCGGGTTGCTGTCGGGGGCGAAGAAACCGAAGCGGCGCTACCGAGCCCGCGACGACGAAGATGAGGACGATGAAGATGAAGACGAGGAGGAAGAAGACGAGCGGCCGAAGAAGAAAAAGAAGCCGGTTGTGGAAGAGTTGCCCGATGGCGAGGAAGAGGAGCGGCCGAGGAAGAAGGCGAAGCCCGCGCTACCGGTTGATGACCTCCCCGAAGATGAACCGGTTGCCCCACCGCCCAAGAAGAGCAAGAGCGCTGCGCCCCCGTCCCGACCCGCTGCCGGAAATGAGGGGGCCAACCCGTTCGATTTCGGGGCCGACCAACCGCCGAAGAAGAGGCCCGCCCGCCGGGACGATGACGAGGAGGACGACCGGCCCCGCAAGAGGAGGCCGCGGCGCGACGACTGACCCGCCGGCGTGAAGCACGAACCCCGAAAGAAAGCGCCTTTGGCTTCCTTTCGGGGTCTGTGTTTTGGGTGTCCCGTTTCGGCAGGTCAGTCCTCGCGCTTGGCGTCGGCGATGCTCTTGATCTTCTCGCCGAGAAGGGCCACGTCGAACGGCTTCTTGAACACGTCGTTGAAGCCGTACTGGTGGAGCTGTTCCGGGGCGGCCTCGTCCTCGCTCGCCAGGCCCACGATGAGCGTGGTCGCGAACGCCTCGTCCTTGCGCAGGTTGGAGACGATCTGGATGGACTCGGCCCGCCCCAGCCCCAGATCGATGACGATCGTGTCCGGGTGGAAGCTGCTCGCCAGGATGCCCGCCTGGAACCCGCTGTCGGCCAGCTCGAACTTGTAGTCGTCGTTCTCCGGCAGCAGCTCCTTGATCCGGTCGTTGAACAGCCGCTCGGTGCCGATGAGCAGCACCTTGTGCCACTCCTCTTCTTCGAGTTCCCCGAGCGGCATGCCGTGTTCCTTCAGGAACCGGATGAGCTGTTCGCGGGGGATGCGGCGGTCCTGGCTGCCGGGGATGCGATACCCCTTGAGGCGGCCCGAATCGAACCACTTGGACACGGTGCGGGGGGCAACCTTACAGATCTTCGCGACCTGTCCGGTGGTGAACACCTTTTTCATGGCGAGACACTCCGTTTGAACTCGCTTCGACCCGCGCCCGTTTCGCCTCAATGGCCGTCCTGGCGGGCGGTGCCGGGGCCGCACTGGGTGGCGCGGACCCGCAGGGTCGCGGGGCGTGCCGCGCACGATCGGGGGCGTCGTGGCGGCGGTGTATGAACGTCCGGCGGGTCGGTTACCGGATTGTCGGCACTGCGTGCGCTCCTTCGCGTGACCTGTTCCGGCGGCACCGGGCTTCAGGAAGATCGGAGGGTTAACCCCGATCACGCGGGAAGCGGTTGCGACGCTAACTCCATCGGCTACATCAACCGTCCGTCTTCGCAAAACCCGCGAAATTGGGCAGTTGGTAAGCGCCGTGGGTTCCGGCGGGGTTCGATCCGCTGGATCGGGCGAACGGTCCAAGGCCGACCACCGGCCTCCGGGCGCTCGCGCTGTCAGTCACAGTGATCGTTCGGGCTGGATGTGTAACTTGGGTGAGAACTCTTCGCCTAGACGTGCCTTCCGTGGCAGGAGGACGGGTCGGTCCGGTTAGTCCGGTTCTGCCGTCTCGCGGTGCAGTATACGCTCGGGGGCAAGAGCGCGAGCGATGAAGAACAGGGAACCGAGTGCGGTAAGAGAGACAAGATAGGCCGTTCGTTCTCTTGCTCTCTTGTCGCTATTTGCGGCCCACTCTCTTTGTAAAAATTGCCATGCCGTCGCCATCGGCGTACAGGTCCGGGACGGTTGCGGCGTGAGTGTAACCGTGTTTCAGATAGAACTGCCGTGTGGGCTCGTATTTCGGTGTGCTGGAGGTTTCGATCACGAGGAGCCGCCCGCCAGCGGCTCGCACCTCGTGCTCCGCGAAGGCCAGGAGCTTTTTACCGATCCCTTGCCCCTGCCGGTCAGCGGCGACCGCGATCCACCACACGTACCACGTGCGGTCGGTCATTTCCTCGGGTGCAAAGTACACGTACCCGACCGGCAATCCCGCGTCTTCGGACACTACCGCGCGGTGCCCGAAGTCGTCGCGGTTGGTGGCGAAGTAGTCGGCGAACACGCCGTGAAGGGTTTCGATCTCGCTCGGGTGAAAGAACCCCGTCCCGGCGGACAGTTCCGCGAGGGTAGGGGGGTCGGCCTGTGTGATGGGTCGGATCATGGAGGGAGTGTACCACAGTCCCCACGCGCGTGAACCAGGAACCGTTCCGGCGCGTCAGATTGGGGGAGGGCCGCACCGTGTCACGTTTTCATAGGAAAACCGCGCCGCGCGTTCGCAACGGCCGGGTTCAGAAGAAGAACAACTGGCAGGTGTCACCGAGTTGGTATTGGGGGAACCCACCGGGGCGCGTCGTGATCGACCGGCGCCGCCCAGGAGAGGGGTTCCGGCACTTGCTCTTCAAGAAGGACATTGAGCGCTTCATTGCGCTCATTCCAAACTGGCGCAAGCTCGCGGCCGGGTTAAGGGTTGTCGTGCTCGCCACCGGGCAGCGCGGGTGCGACGGGTGGTACAACCGCGGCGTTCTCGGGCTGTGCGCGTGGCCGCAGCAGATGACCTTCGAACTCGATGTCGACTGGTACTCCGAGCACAAAGCCTTTCTCAAACGCATCAACGCGACGGTCGTAGACGGAAGCCGGGAACTCGCCCCGGTGATCTACTGGACCGACGACACCGCCCGCGCGTACCAACTGTGCCATGTGTTCTTGCACGAACTCGGTCACCACGCGGACCGGATGCACACCCGCACGAAGGTGGACAACGGGCCGCGCGGCGAACCCTTCGCGGAAGGCTATGCGTTTGAATTGGAGGCCACGGTTCTGGAACGATACTTCGCGGAGTTCGGTGTTCCCGAACCGCTCTGGTAACCTACGGGCGCTTCAACTCGAACAGGTCCGACGTGTGGCACCAGAACGCGCCGCCGAGCCGGGCGACCGTCTTCAACTTGCGCGGATCGATTGCGCCCTTCTCGTCGAGCACTTCGTCGGCGACATGCATGAGCAGCACTTCACCGACCACGAGATTCGCGGCGATCGGTCCGGTTCCGCATGGGATGATTTGCCGCACGACGCACTCTAGCGCGACGGGCGCTTCCGCGAGCCGCGGCACCTTCACTTTGAGGCTCGGAATCGTGCTGAGGCCCGTGAGCGCGATTTCGCTCTCGTCGGGCGGGATCTCCTTGGACGAGAGGTTCACCTTCTCGGCGAGCGCCGCCGTTGCGGTGTGAATCACGAACTCGCCCCGTTGTTCCAGATTGAGGAGCGTGTCCTTCTTGGTGCCGTCGCGCCGGAGCGTCGGCGAGAACACCACGATCGGCGGGTTCGCCCCGAACGCATTGAAGAAGCTGAACGGCGCGAGGTTCACCACGCCGCTCGGTGCGAGCGTCGTGACCCACGCAATGGGTCGCGGGGTGACGATCCCGGTGAGGTGCTGGTACACGTCCGGCACGGCCGCGGTCGACGGGTCGATCTGCATCAGTCGTCTCAATAGGGGAACAGAAGACGCTTATCGCCGAGCCGGTCCCGGCAAGGAACCACCCGCGTTCAATCCAGCCACGAGTACGGGTACTTAGGGTCGTCCATTTCCATCGCCTGTTTGGTGACGAACAGCGGGCGGAACGTGTCCACCATCACCGCGAGTTCGTCGGTCCATTTCACGTCGCGGCTGGCGACAATCGTTCCGGGGTGCGGGCCGTGCGGAATCCCGTGCGGGTGTAGCGTGAACGACGCCTCTTCGACCCCGCGCCGCGACCCGAACTTGCCCCGGACGTAGTACAGCACCTCGTCGCTCTCGACGTTGCTGTGCGCGTAGGGCACCTTGATCGCGTCGGGGTGCGTGTCGAGCATCCGCGGCGCGAACGTGCAGAGCACGAACCCCGACGTTTCAAACGTGAGGTGGATCGGCGGCGGCTGATGGATGGTGCCGGTGATCGGCTCGAAGTCGTCCGCATTAAAGGTGAACGGGTACACCAGCCCGTCCCAGCCGATCACGTCGAATGGGTGGCTCGCCAGCACGTAGCGCGACAGCCGCGGCCCGTCCTTGATGAGCACGGGGGTGTCTTGTTCTTCGTCGATGACGAGAAGGTCGCCGGGGCCGTGCATGTCGCGCTCGGCGAAGGGCGCGCCGAGCCGGAGCTGGCCGTCGTGGTTGAGGTACTTGGGCGGGATGTTCACCGTGCCGGCGGATTCGATCACGAGCAGGTCGGACTGAGCCCCCGGGTCGAACTCCAGCTTGTAGGTGGTGCAGCGCGGGACCACGACGTAATCGAACGGCTTGAACGGCAGCACCCCGAAGTGCGTCAGCAGCCGTCCGGTTCCGTTGTGGACGAAAAGGACCTCGTCCGCGAGCGCGTTGCGGAACAGTTCGGCCTGGGGGTGTGTCGGTCGGCACCGCCAGAGTGTGACGTCGGAGTTGGTGAACACGGGCACGCGGCCCGTGAGCGGGTCGCCCCCCGCGGCCAACCCGCCGCTCTTGAGGTGGTGGTGCCGCAGGACGGGTTGCTCCGCAACCTCGACCGCCATTGTGCCGGCCGGTTCGATGTGCTTGACGCGCGTCGGCGGGCGCAGGTGGTACGCGATCGAATACGCGCGGGAGAAGCCCTGTGTGGTAATCACCTCTTCGTAGAAGATGCCTTCGCCCTTGAACCCCGGGGCGGTGCGGTGCGCGGTGTGCCGCTTCGGGGGAATGCTGCCGCGGGAGAGGTAGTGCATGTGTCCGAGTCCCAAGCCATCAAGCCGGAAGCCGCAAGGTCGTGGTCCGGGGTTCGGACCTCACGATTTGGGACGTTCGGGCTTGTGGCCCAAAGAAGAAGCGTGGCCCAGTACCGTTGGCCCCTCCTTGAGCAGCGAACAGGTCGGCTTCCAGCCGAATTCGACCCGCCGGGCGAGGAGTTCGTCCGCGCTCGGTTTGTGACCCCAGACGGCGACCGCCGCCAGTTCACCGAATCAGGACACCCCGAAGTGGAGCCATCGCGAATCCGGCAACGGGAGCAGGAGGTCGTAACTGTACTCGTCCTGCTGAACCAGGTCGATGCCCGCGAAGTTGATCCCGGCGTTGGGTGCCCATTTCAGAATCGCTTCGAGGTTGCGGAGGCCGCTCACCTGTGCCCCCAACATCAGGTCCGCGGCGATGAGCGATGCGAGTTGCTCGGCGTAAGTCAAGATGGGCGCTCCACGACAGGGCTTCGCAGGGTTCCGAGGCGTTCGATCGTCAGTTCGACAACGTCGCCGGGTTTAAGCCACCCGCCGACGGCTTCGGGGGTGAGTTCGAGAATGCACCCGGTGCCGACGGTGCCGCTCCCGATGACGTCGCCCGGGCGCAGCTCGGTGTCTCGGCTCGCGTGGGCGAGTATCTGCGGCCAGGTCCAGAACATGGAACCCGCGTTGCCCGCCGAGTACCGTTTCCCGTTAACGGACGCGGTCATGTCGAGGTGGAGGCGCCCGTCCCGGTAGCAGTCGCGCAGGGCCGCGAGCGGTACGAGGTTCGGGCCGAGCGTCGTGGCGAAGTCCTTGCTTTTCGACGGCCCGAGCCCGACGGCCATTTCCGCGCGCTGGAGGTCGCGCGCGGACCAGTCGTTCATGACGGTGAACCCGGCGAGACAGTCGAGCGCGGAATCGTTTGCCGGGAGGTCATGGGCGACTTCCCCCACCACACACGCCAGTTCCAGTTCGTAATCGAGTGCGGAACTGCCCTTCGGAGCCCATACAGGATCGTCCGGGCCGATCACCGCGACCGCGTTGGAGAAATAGAAGACGGGGACCTCGTACCACTGCGGCACCATACCTAGCCCGCGGTGCCCGCGGCACGTCTGCACGTGCTGCTCGAACGCGTAGAAGTCGCGGAGCGAGGCGACAGGAAAGGGTGCCGGCATAATAGCGACTCAGAGACAGCAGCCCGCGGGCGACGGCTTGAACGCTCTGTGTAATTATCTCGGTGGGCGGCGTTTTCGGCAAAGGCAAATTACGCGCCCGGCGGTTCCGGGCGGCGGGTCGATCAGGTCACCGGGCACCTGGGGCTACCGGCCGAGCGGGCACCTCGATTCTGGGCGCGGTGCGCACGAGGCGCGTTTCACGCACGGTTTCCCGCCGGGCGCGCCGAACTCGTGTTGATCGCTTCGGCGGGGCCGAGGCTGGCCGCTCCGGCCCCAACGGATACCTTGACACCAGGGCTGATATCAAGACAGTGGAGGCCGCATTCCCATGCCGTTGCTCAGGTCCGTTTCGCTCCCTCAACTGCTGGTTGCGGCCGTCGTGCTCGCGGCTCCCGGGCTGGCCCGTGCCGATATCGGGATCATCTCGCCGGCCGAGGCGAAGAAGCTGATCGAGGACAGAGATCCGGCCAAGCGGCCGGTCGTGCTCGACACCCGCGGCGGGTACAAGGACTACTTCCGCGGGCACCTGCCGACCGCCCACCACCTCAACTTCGACACGCTCCGGGGCACCGACAACGGGGTTCCGGTGCAGTACCTCCCCGACGATCTGACCAGGGCGCTGTTGGTCCGCGCCGGGGTGGACAAGGGCCGCCTGCACCTGATCTACGCGACCGGGGACAAGCTCCCGAACGACGAAATCCTGAGCGCCAGCATGGTGGCCTACGTGCTGGAAAAGTACGGGATCGAGAACATCCGGATCGTGGACGGTGGGCTGCCCGAGTGGACCAAACAGAAGCTGCCGGTGACTCAGGAATATTTCGGCAACCCGAAGGGGGCGCTGCCGGAGAAGGGTAAGCCCGAGATCGCCCTGGCCGTGGACGATGTGATCAAGCGCAAGCCGGGCGCGGTTCTGGTGGACGCGCGCCCGCACAACGAGTACGTGGGCGAGGACGACATCTGGCTGCGCAAGGGGCACATCCCCGGCGCGATCAGCCTCCACTGGGCGCGGCTCATGGAGAAGGACAACACCCACAAGTTCCTGCCGTTCGAGAAGGTCAAGGCGGAACTGGAAGCCGCCGGGCTAACGGCCGATAAAGAGATCATGGTGTACTGCGGCACGTCCCGTGAGGGCAGCCTTTTGCGGTTCTACCTGAAGCACGTGGCCAAGTTCCCGAACGTGCGGCTGTACGAGGGCTCGTGGAAGGAGTACGCGCACCTCAAGCAGCACCCGGCCGAGACGAAAGAGAACAAGCCCAGGTAGGCCGCCATGCTCATTGCCCTCTTGTTCTTCGTGGTGTGTTTCGTGGCGTTCACGAACGGAGCCAACGCCAACTTCAAGGGCGTGGCCTCGCTGTACGGGAGCGGCACCACGACGCTCCGCACGGCGGCCCTGTGGGGCACTGCGACCACGTTCGCCGGGTCGCTCGCGGCGCTGTTCCTGGCCGTGAACATGCTGCTCGCGTTCCGCGGGAGCGGGGTCGTTCCGGACGACCTGGTCGCGTCCCGGCACTTCGTGTGCGCGGTCGCCCTGGGTGCGGCGGTGACCAGCTTTTTGGCGACGCGGTTCGGGTTCCCGGTCTCCACCACGCACGCCCTGGTCGGCGCGCTGATCGGGGCGGGGGTGGTCGGGGGCGGGGAGGTGCGGCTCGGGCCGCTGGGCGCGCTGTTCCTGTACCCGCTGTTCTTCAGCCCGGTGGTGGCGGCCCTGGCCGGTGCCCTGGCGTGCGTGCTCCTGCGCGCGGCACGCCTCATGCCGGACCGGCGCTCGCGCCTGCTCGACGCGCTTCACTTCCTGAGCGCCGGGGCCGCGAGCTTCGCGCGCGGACTGAACGACACGCCGAAAATGGCCGCGCTAATGGTCGCGGTGCCCGGCATCGGCGCCGAGTGGGGGATCGTGATCGTGGCTGCGGTCATCGCCGCGGGCGGGCTTTTGGACATCCGGCGCGTGGCGGAAACGCTCGGCAAAAAGGTCACGGACATGAACCCCGGTCAGGGGTTCGTCGCCAATCTGGTGACCGCGATTCTGGTGACCACAGCGAGCTTGCACAGTCTCCCGGTGAGCACCACACACGTCAGCGTCGGCTCGCTGTTCGGGATGGGGGCAGCGACGCGCCAGATCCACTGGCGCAAGGCGGGCGAGATCTTGCTCGCGTGGGTCAGCACGGTGCCGTGTGGGGCACTCCTGGCGGCTCTTGTCTACGCGCTTCTCGGGAGTGCGTTAGCGGCCCCCGGGTGAGTGCCGGCGAAGCGGGCCGCATGGGGAATGGTTGCCGCTACTCGAAGATTTCGGCTACCGAGCAGGAGAAGCCGGGCAGGTCGGCGCCACCGGGGAGCGCTTGAGAGCGAGTGTACATCACAGGTTCGGCATCCACCCGATGAACGGTAACTGTTTCCGCAGTCGGGTCAACGATCCAAACTTGCTTTACCCCGCAAGTAAGATACTCCTCAATCGCGTCGCTAATATCCTTATGCTTGTCATTCGGAGAGAGAACCTCGATGGCGAGGATCGGCGCCCCGTCGACAAATGTTGTTTTCTTCTTCACGGCTGCGGCTTGCTCTGCGGTTGCGAGAGCAACATCAATCCCGACGTTCGTTTCTGGATCTGTGCGGAGGCGAAAATAGGCTTCGCCCCCGAACAGTTTGGGGCGCGGTTTCGGTTGCGTCTTGAGCCAGTCACGGAGGACGCCCCCGATGGCCATGACCGCACCCGCGTGGTTCGGGTTTCGTTTCGTCACCTTGCTCTCCCGAAGCTCACCCCGGAATAGCCAACGATCGACCTTCTTGCTGGGGGGCAGGGCAAAGAGGTCGTCGCTTGTCATCCGTTTAGCGGTCACTTCGTTCATCGTTCCACCTCACAAGGTTCCGCGCAGCTCTTGCTCGCGCTCGATGGCCTCGAACAGCGCCTTGAAGTTGCCCTTCCCGAAGCTCTTCGACCCGCGGCGCTGGATCACCTCGAAGAACAGCGTCGGCCGGTCCGCAACCGGCTTCGTGAAGATCTGGAGCATGTACCCCTCATCGTCCTTGTCCACGAGGATGCCGAGCTCCGCCAGCTCCTCAATGTCCTCCTTGATCGCGCCGACGCGGTCGGTGAGGGCTTCGTAATAGGTGTGGGGCACCCGCAGGAACGACACGTCGTTGGCGCGCATCGCGCGGACGGTTTTGATGATGTCTCCGGTGATGAGCGCGATGTGCTGGACCCCGGGGCCGCCGTAGTACTGTAGGTACTCGTCGATCTGGCTCCGGCGCTTCGCCTGGGCGGGCTCGTTAATGGGGAACTTGATGCGCCCGGTGCCGTTCTGCACCACCTTCGACATGAGCGCCGAGTACTCCGTGCTGATGTCCTTGTCGTCGAACGACACGAGCTGGTTGAAGCCGAGCACGTTGCGGTAGAAATCGACCCACTCGTTCATCTTCCCTTCTTCGACGTTCGCAACCATGTGGTCGATCGCGGCGAACCCCACCGGGCGGGCGGTCTTCTCCTGGTAGCGCTCCGGGTCGATGGGCCGGTAGCCCGGCGCGAACGCGCCCCGGTAGCGGTCGCGGTTGAGGAACGTGTGCGTCGTGTCGCCGTAGGCTTTGATGCTCGCCGCTTCGAGCACCCCGAACTCGTCTTCGAGCGCCTCCGGCGGCTTCACCCCCGTGGCCCCGCGCGCGAGTGCCTCCGCGTACGCGCCGCGCACGTCGGGAACGTCGAGGGCGATGTCCATGACGCCATCGCCGTGCGTGACGAGCCGGCGGCTCTCCGGGTGCTGCTCCGAGAGCGGCGAGGTCAGCACGAACGTGATTTCGCCCTGCTTGAGAACGTAACCGGCTTCGTGCTTCACTTTCGTTTCGAGGCCCGCGTAGGCGACCACGTCGAACCCGAACGCGTTGCGGTAAAAGAACGCGCTCTGGCGGGCGTTGCCCACGAAGAACCGGACGTGATCGATCTTGCGAAGCGGAATGTCGGCCATAACAGCAGAACCTCGTGCCATGTTGCAAAAGGGGCGACCGCACAAAGAGGTCCGAGCGATCTTCTCTTGGCGCCGGCGCTCTTTTGCGTGAGACGACCGTTTCACACCACCGGTATACCGAACCGCCGTACCAGCGATTCCAGTTCCCGGCGCAGGAACGGCAGCGACGGCGCGATGAAGAAGTCTTTTTGCATCTGCGACGGGTCGTAGTCCGTGGCGATGACGGTCTCGGTCACGAACGGGCGCCGGGTGGCGTCCGGCGAGAACAGCGAGTGCGGGATCTCGCCCGTGCTGCTCAGGATACCGGCGCCGAACACCTTCGTTTCGCCGTGCTCCTCGATCAGCCCGAACTCGATGCTGAACCAACT
>DASWYH010000482.1:0-8422 GCA_036405095.1 Gemmata sp.
ACGGCGATTCGGACCGCAGTTCATATGGGATCCGTTCGCCGCGAGAGGTGACAGTGGGAGGCCCGTGTTTTTTTGGAGCGACCACCGTGTCAGGACTTGAGCCGAGGACAGTTTGAGGAACCCACCGCGCCGCTCACCGGACACGTCACCCCACTCCACGAAAACTGCGGCTCACCTTCTTACAGGTCCATCTGCGCTTCCCACGGAGTTCGAGCCGGTGGTGTTGTTCGTTTTGGAGAGCGCGGAAATTAATCCCCCGGTTCCTCGGTTCTGGCTTTGGAGCGGATGAGCCGCAGGACGGTGGGGGCGAAACGCGGTCTCCGTCATCCGCCCGCCCCACCCGCGCACCGCCATCGCCTCCCGGTTGATCGGCTGCCACCACCACGTCATCGTCTCGCCCCCTGCCACACGCCCGCCACCGGTGCCCGTGCCCCACTCCCGTGTGTTCCAGCGCCGCCCAAAATGGCTATCGGGGGTCGGTGGGCGCTGATACGTATGGCGTGGGTTTGAAACGTGAGAAACCGACTTGAAAGCCGTTGCCCGGTGCGTCAGAAGTACACCACGGCCCTTATTCCCCATGAGCCCCGAGAACCGCACGATGCCCCACACACACGCCGAACTCGCCCAGCACCTCATGGCCCACGGTCAAGAGCACCTCCTGCACGGTTGGGACCGGTTCTCGGACGCCGAGCGCGCGAGTTTGGCGGCCCAGATCGCGAGGATCGATTTCGCCGCGCTCCGGGCGCTTCACGCTTCGCACCAGGAAGTCACCGCGACCCTCCCGCCACGGAACGCAATCGGCCCGCTCCCTGTGCTCCCACAGCGCGCGTCGCCGGAGGTGTGCGCGGCCGGCGAAGACGCGCTCCGGAGCGGGGAAGTTGCGGTCCTCCTCGTTGCGGGCGGACAAGGAAGCCGGCTCGGGTTCGAGCAACCGAAGGGCATGTACCCGGTCGGCCCGGTGAGCAACGCAACACTGTTCCAGATCCACGCAGAAAAGGTGCTCGCGCTCTCCCGGCGGTACGGGCACCCAGTACCGTTCCTCGTGATGACGAGTCAGGCCACCCACAACGAAACCGAAGCGTTCTTCCGGGCGAACAGCTTCTTCGGACTGCCCGGTGATGAAGTCGTGTTCTTCCAGCAGGGGACCATGCCCGCTGTGGACATCGCAACAGGACAGGTGCTCCTCGAAGCCCCCGGGAAATTGTTCCTCAGCCCCAACGGGCACGGGGGCACCCTCACCGCGCTGCGCGAATCCGGAACGCTCACGAAAATGCAAGCGCGCGGCATCCGTCACGTGTTCTACTTTCAGGTAGATAACCCGCTCGTGAAAGTCTGCGACCCGGGGTTCCTCGGGAACCACATTCGGGCGCGGGCGGAAGCGTCGTCGAAGGTGGTTTACAAGGAGCACCCCGGGGAAAAGGTCGGCATCTTGGCCGTCGTGAACGGCCGGTGCGCGATCCTCGAATACTCCGATCTCCCGGCCGACATGACCGCGGAGCGCGACGGCACCGGCGCGCTCCGGTTCCGCGCGGGGAACCCGGCGATCCACATTTTCGACCTCGGGTTCCTCGACCGCGTGACCGGCGCCGGCGGCCTCGCGCACCACGTCGCCCGGAAAAAAGTGCCCCACTTCGACCCCCGAACCGGCGCGGCGGTTGCACCCGCCAACGAGAACGCGCTGAAGTTCGAGCTGTTCATCTTCGACGCGCTCCCGATGGCCGACCGGTGGGTGGCGATGGAAACGCGCCGCGACGAGGAGTTCGCCCCGTTGAAGAACGCAACGGGGGCCGACTCACCCGAGACGGTCCACCGCGCAATGTGTGCCCTACACGGTTCTTGGCTCAAACGAGCCGGCGCGGTGGTTCCGGACGGTACGCCGGTCG
Source organism: Gemmata sp. (assembly GCA_036405095.1). Lineage (GTDB taxonomy): Bacteria > Planctomycetota > Planctomycetia > Gemmatales > Gemmataceae > Gemmata. Next base: position 1,884 of record DASWYH010000482.1, read on the forward strand.
AGATTTCGCCGCTGTTCGCGCTCGACGCCGAGGAGTGCGCTCGGAAACTGCCCCCCGGGAGCAACTTCGCCGGACCGACGTACCTCAAGTAACCAGCGAATGGGCACCGAAGTGCCACCGGTGCGCAATCTTTCCCCACCGGTAGCTCCCCCCTGCCCTTCCAAATGGTCACGTTGGGAGCGAACAATAGGACCAGCCTCTTGCACGCGGCCAAAAGATGAGGGAAAGTGGAGAAATCAGGTAACGGTGATGAATCCGCCGTTTACCTACGATACTCTTCATTGGAACCTCACGTTACCGACCAGTCCGTTGGAGCCAGCACCATGAACTCGCCACGGTCGGCCCGCTTGGCCGTCTGCTTCGGCTTGATGCTCGCCGCGGTTTTCGCTGCCACCGCACCAGCCGCCGACGACGCGCCGAAGTGGGATCCCGCTCGCACCACGCCCCCGGAAGACCTCGCGGAACTCAAGGCGCTCCAGGCCACCGTGAAGTCGGTGGTCGATAAATGCACCCCCGCCACCGTGGCGGTGCTCTCCGGCACCAGCGCCGGGAGCGGGGTCATCGTAAGTGAAGACGGGCTGGTGCTCACCGCCGCCCACGTGATCCGCGATTACGCGACGCCGGTGAAAGGCGCGATGGAGGGCCGCCCCCTCCCCTTCACCGCCGGCAAGTCGGTGAAGATCATGTTGCCCGATGGCAAGCGGGTGAACGCCAAGACCCTCGGCATCAACGAGGGCATGGACAGCGGGATGGTCCAGATCACCGACAAGGGGCCGAACGGCGGCAAGTGGCCGTTCCTGCCCATCGCGAAGTCCGGCAACCTGCCGAAGGGAATGTGGGTCGTATCGCTGGGCCACCCCAACGGCCCGAAGGACGGGCGCCCGCCTGTGGCGCGGCTCGGGCAAATCAAGGGGAGCACCCGGAACGTGCTCCGCACCGACTGCACCCTCGTCGGCGGCGACTCGGGTGGCCCGCTCTTCGACCTGAAGGGCAACGTGATCGGCATCCACAGCCGCATCGGGCTCCCGATCTCGCAGAACATCCACGTCCAGGCGGACCAGTTCAAGAACGACTGGGACAAGCTCGTCGCCGGCGAGTGGGTCGATAAGCCCGCGTCCGCGAAGGGCGCCACGGCCTACCTCGGGGTCGTGTTCCCCGACGACGAGGACGAAGACGCGTGGCTCAAGGAGGTCGAGGAGGACGCCCCCGCCGGGAAGGCCGGGCTGAAGCCCGGGGACACGATCACCAAGTTCAACGAGACGCTGGTCAAGACCGTGAAAGCGTTCCGCAAGCAGATGGAAACGGTGAAGCCCGGCGACAAGGTCCGGCTCACCGTCCGCCGCGGCACCGCGGTCATGGTCCTGACCGTCACCCTGTCCAAACGGGCGTAACCTCCCCCGCGGCTCGCGCCCCTCTCCCAGCGAGCCCAGATGTCGCCCCGAACCGTCCTCTTCCTCCCCGCGGTGCGACCGCCGCAGATCGTTCGACCACACGTTACCACACCTCACGCCGGAGTTGAGACCGATGTTCACGCGCATGATCGCAACCGCCCTGGTGCTGGCCGCCGTCGGCTCGCCGGCCTATGCCCAGATCGGCAAAGATTCCAAGCTCCTCGGGCCGTTCAAGCCGATCGTGGCGAAGGCCAGCGAGTCCACCGTCCGCATCAAGTGCGACGACAAGGAAACGGTCCTCGGCACCATTGTGGACGAGGCCGGATACATCCTCACCAAAGCCAGCGAGCTGCGCGGCGCGATCTGGGTCCGGTTCCCCGACGGCACCGAGTACCAGGCCACCACCGTCGCCGCGCACAAGGACACGGACCTCGCCCTCCTGAAAGTCGATGTGAAGGGGCTGAAGGCGGTGACGTTCGCGGACACGGGGAAGGTGCCGCAAGGGAACTGGCTGGCCGCGGCCGGCCCGAACAGCGACCCGGTGTCGGTGGGCATCGTCAGCGTGATGACCCGCAAACTGACCGGGCGCGACACGGTCATCACCAACCCGAACCGCGGCTACCTGGGCATCTTCCCGGCCGACGAGAAGGACGAGGACGGCAACCCGGTCGGCGCCAAGATCACCGAACTGAGCCCGGGCGGGGCCGCGGACAAGGCCGGGCTGAAGGCCGAAGACATCATCGTCGAGATGAACGGCAAGTCGATCAGCAGCCAGTCGGCGCTCCGCGAGTTCCTGGAGACCCTCCGCGGGGGCGACGTGATCGCGGTGAAAGCGAAGCGCAAGGGCGAAATGAAGGACTTCAAGGTGACCCTGGGCAGCGCGCCGAAGGACCGCGGCGACATGCAAAACGCGATGGGCAGCGTCCTGTCGGGGCGCCGCACCGGGTTCCCGCAGGTGCTCCAGTCCGACCTCGTGGTTGACGCCAAGGACTGCGGCGGGCCGGTGGTGGACCTCAACGGCAACGTGCTCGGCATCAACATCGCCCGCGCCGGCCGGGTGGAAACCTGGATCCTGCCCAGCGAAGTGATCCGCCCGCTCCTCCCCGATCTGAAGTCCGGGAAGTTCGCCCCGGTGAGTGTGAAGAAGTTGCCGGAAGCGCCGGCCCCACACGCACCGAAGGGCAAGAGCAAGTAACCGGAAATGAGTACCGGGGCTCGCGGTTACTGGCTTGTACCAGTGGGCGCGAGCCCCGGTGTGTTTTTGTTCTCGCGCCGTTGGGGTTGAATCCACTTCCCGCGACCGCGTACCATGCTCCACCTTGCCGCGCTCATCTCGGGTTCGGGCGATCCGATTTGACCGCGGCGGTCGCACGGACGCGCACATGCCGACAATCAACAAGCGATTCCTCCTCAAAGCGGTCCTCGTCCTGTTCGCGCTCGCCGGGGTGCTGGTCGCCGCTCACGCGGTCCAGTCGCAGCGCATCCCGGCCGCGCTCAAAGCGCAATCCGAACGCGCCGCCGACGCCGGTAAGACCGATGTCGCGATCCACTACCTCCGGCAGTACCTGGAGTTCCACCCCGAAGACGTGGACTCACAGGTGAAACTCGCCGGGCTGCTGGTCAAGCGCCCGCCGACGCAGCGCGGCCTCACCGAGCTCCTGTTCCTTTACGACAAGGTGCTCCGCTTCGACCCGGCGCGCCACGACATCCGGCGCGAGGCGCTGGGCACCGCGCTCCGGCTCGGGAAGTACTCCGACGCGGTCACCCACGGCGAGGCGCTGCTCCAGGCGTTCCCCACCGACGCCGCACTGTGGGGGCAACTGGCCACGGCCCAGGCGGGCCTGAACCAGAACGCCGCGGCCCGCAAATCCTACGAGGCGGCCGTCCGTTGCGCCCCGGACCAGATCAGCGGATACCAGAGCCTAGCGCAGCTCGTCTGGCGAAACATGGACGACAAGGCCGGCGCGCGCGAGGTGCTCGACCGGATGGTGAAGGCGCTCCCGCAGGAAGCCGATGCGTACCTGATCCGCGCCCGGTTCGAGACGTTCAACGCGGAGGAGGTGAACGGCGCCCCGCAGTTCCAGAAGCCGCTCGCCGACCTGCACCGCGTGTTCGAACTCGACCCCGAGCACGCGGAGGCCGCGCTCCTCATGGCCGAGATCATGCAGCGCACCCGGAACGTGCCCGCGGCGCACGCGCTGCTCCGCGACGCGGTCGCGCTGTACCCCACGAACCTCAAGCTCGTGCGCGGGCTGTCGTGGCTGGAGCTGATCCGCGGGAACATGGCCGCGTCGATCACGGTCCTCGAAGACGGGCTCAAGGCCGCGCCCGACGGGTTCGACCTGATGGTGCCCCTCGCGGACCTCTTGATCCACCAGAACGACACCGTCCGCACCGCCGAACTCATGAAGCGCCTGGAGTCGCGCCGGGCGCCCCCGACCCAGGTGAAGTACCTGAAGGCCCGGGTCGCGATGCGCGAGGAGAAGTGGGAACAGGCGGTCGCGATGCTCGACCACCTGCGCACCGACCCGGAGGTGGTGAAGCTCCCGGGGCTCCAGATCCAGCTCAGCCTGCTGCTCGCCAACTGCTACGGCAAGCTCGGCGACCAGGCCGCGGAAGAGAAGGCGTACCAGCGGGCCACGGGCGCGGACCCGCGAAACGTGACGGCCCGCGTGGGGCTCGGGAACCTGTACCTGAACCTGGGCCGGTTCGACGCCGCGGCCCGCGAACTCGAAGCCGCGCTGCAATCCCCGTACGCGACCGGCGCGGTCGTCACGCAGTGGGTGCAACTGAAAGCGCGGCTGCTCCGGACCGGCACCGAAGCGGAGTGGCGCCGGCTCGAAGTGGCCACCGCCGCGGCGAGCCCGCGGTTCACGCGCGGCTCGTCCGAACCGGTGATCCTGCGCGCGCATGTGCTCGCGGCCCAGGGCAAGCTCGGGGACGCGGTCAAGCTGCTGCGGCACGAGAGCGCCCGCCGGCCCGCGGACGCGCACCTGTGGGCCGCGCTCGCACGGCACGCCGCCGACCTGAACGGCTGCGCGGCCGGCCTCGCGGTCCTGGACGAGGCCCAGGCCTCCGCCGGCGACTGCGCCGAGATCCGGCTCGCGCGGGCCGCTCTGTACGCCCGCGAACCGGGCCACGTGCGCCCCATCGCCCCGCTCGGCGAGCGCACCGAGAGCTGGCCCGAAAACGAGCAACTGCGCCTGCTCTCCGGGCTGGTCGAGGTCTACGACCGGCTCGGCGACAGCGCCAACGTGGTGCGCCTCCTGCGGCGGATCGTCGCGCGCCAGCCGTCGAACGTCGGGATGTGGCTGAAGCTCCACGAGCGCGCCGGAGCGGGTGAGGTGGCGGCCCTGGCCCGCACCGCGATCAGCAAACTCGAGGGCGAGGGCGGGCCGGCGGTCGCGCTGTGCGACGCCCGCACCGCGACCGCCGAGACCGCGGCTTCCGTGACCCCCCGCCTCATCGCGGCCTTCGGGGGGAACCCGACCCGTGCGGACGTGTGCCTCGCGCTCGCCCGGCTGAAGCACCTCACCGGTGACGAGCCGGGGGCCACCGAACTCACCGAACTCGCGTTCAAGCTGGAACCGACGCGGTACGAATCCGCCGAAGCGCTCCTGGCTCTCTACACGAAGTCCGGCGCCGGCGAACGCGCCGCGCAACTGCTCTCGCGGATCGCCAACGACCCGCGCTGGGCCGGTGAGCCGTTCCGCCGCATGGTCGGGCACGTGCTCACGGCCCTTCCCGCCCCGGGCGCGGCGGGCCTGTTGATGCAGACCAAGCCGCTGGTCGCGCAGGAACCCGGTGGGCTCGGGTGGGCCGGGGACTGCGCCGTTGCGCTCAAGCTCCCCGAAACCGCCGCACTGCTCGACGAGGCCGCGCGGGCGCCGGGGGCGACCGCGGACGACTGGCTCCGCAAGGCGCTGTACGTCTCGCGCGACAACCCGGCCGCCGGCCCCGAGGCGCTCGCCGAGGCGCGGGCCAAGCTCCCCGCGGCCGCGTACTTCCAGCTCGTCGCGGTCTACTGTGACACCGCCGCCGGGAGCACCTTCACGCCCGCCGCCGGGAGCCCGGCGGACCGGCGACTCCTGGCCCAAGCGCGGCTCTCGGTGAAGCTCTCCCGCGCGCAGCCCGCGGAGGGCGGGAAGGTGCTCGAAGAGCTGCTGACCCACACGGACATCAGCGCCGCGGACGCGGACTGGGCGCGCCGCAACCTCGCGATGATCTTCGCCGTCGGCGGGGCCCCCGAGGACCGCGTGAAGGCGATGAACCTGCTCCGCGAAGTGGTGTCCACCGAAACGCTCACCCCGGACGAGTTGCGGGCCACGGCGAGCGTGCTCACCACCCTGGGCCGCTACCTGGAAGGCCCGGACCGGCGCAAGGTGCTCACGAGCGCGATCGCCTCTCTCGCGGCGGCGTACAAGGCCACCAAGGCCCCGAGCTACCTGTTCGCGATGTCGCAACTGCACCGCGCGCTCGGGAACCGCAAGGAGAGCCGCGAGTGCCTCCAGATCTTGCTGAACGATCCGACGGACCCCTCTTACGCCTTCTACCTGCGGGCCGCGCTGGACGAGGTGGTCGAGGACGAGAACTTCGCCGCCGGGGCCACGTTCGCGGGTAAGCTCCAGTCGTCGCACGCGGGCGACTTCAGCGCGCTCGCGAGCATCGCCCGGTTCGAGTGCAAGGCCGGGCGCCCGGACCGCGGGCTCGCTGTCGCTGAGGATTACGCCCGCGTCGCCGAGAGCGGGGCCGGGGATTACCTCTTGCGCTCCGCCCGCGTGGCCGAACTGCTCGACGAGCTGAGCCGGCTCCCCAACGTGCGCGGCACGCCCGTGGCCCGGCGGATGGCCGATACCGCGGTCGAGCGGTACACCGCGGTGGTCCCGAACCGCCCGGAAGCGATCGTCGGCGCGGCCGGGGTGCTGGCCGCCGACGGGCGCCCCGCGGAAGCGTTCGACCGGGTCGAGCGGCTCGGGCGGTACATCCCGGCGCGGCTCCGCGCCAGTGCCGGCCTCGCCATCGTGCGCGGGAACGGGAATGTTACCAACCGGCAGGCCGAGCTGGTGCAAAAGTGGCTCGACGACTGCCTCGCCGAGGAGCCCGATTCGATCCCGCTCCTGCTCAACCGGGCCGAGTTCCTGGCACTCC
>DASWYH010000483.1:0-3079 GCA_036405095.1 Gemmata sp.
CGCCTGCGAGCAGGATGAGGTCGCGCCAGGACACCTCGCGGGACTCCATGTCGCGCAAGAACCCGAGGTCCGGGAGGGTGAACAGCGGGGCCGTCAGCCCGAGCAGAAACGACAGCGAGAACAGGAGCAGCAGGCGCGTCCCCAGGGCCGCGGCGAGCCCGATCTTGCGCGCCTTCGGGCGCTCCGCCTCGGGCAGCTTGCCGGCCACGATCGCCAAAAAAATGACGTTATCGATGCCCAGCACGATTTCCATCGCGGTGAGCGTGAGGAGCCCCAGGACGACCGACACCAGTGAGAGGTGCTCGTCCCGCAGAAGCCGGATCTCGCGCACGTCGGCCCGCTTGACGGTCGTTTCGCCCACCCCCGTTTCGAGCACGAACTGTTCGGTCTGCACGCGCCCGTGAACCACGGACTTGTCCACGAGTTGCACGGCGTCGGCGGACGTGCCGTCGGGCTCCTTCTGGAAGGTGATGCGCTTGATGTGCGCCATCGTGATCGTGGTGCTGCCAGTTTCGGTGCGCAAAGTGAGCGCGGATAGCTTGAGCTTGCCTTCGACGGCCGGCCCGCCGGCCGCGGGTTCGACCCGGACGGTGGGGAACCGGGCCGGGTCGTCGGCGCGCACCGGCTCGGCGCCGGCGGGGGCGCCGAGCACCGGTTTGAGCACCAGGAACAAGACGAGGCCCAACCCGGCCGACAGGACGAACACGGGGAACGGGCGGCGCGGCATGGCAACTCCTCAAGCGGAACGGGCGCGGACGGATCTAGTGGCAGGATATTGGGACTCCAGCGGTTTCGCTCCGGAGCCCTGGTTCTTACGGATACGGAGCAAAAACGGGGTGCCCGCGGAACCGCACCCGGCCCGGGGCTCTCAGGTTGCCGTTGCCAATTGCGTACCGGGAACCGAGAATCCGTTCATGAGCCGTGAACAAGACTTGCAGCGCGTGATCGACTGCGGAATCGTCGCCGTGGTGCGTTTCAGCGCCCCGGAACCGTTGGTAGAAGTGGTAAAGGCGCTCGCCGCGGGCGGCGTCACGGTCGCGGAGGTGACGTTCACCGTCCCGAACGCGCTCGACGTGATCCGCGAAGCGAAGAAGCAACTCGGCGACCGGGTGCTGCTCGGCGCGGGTACGGTCCTGGACCCCGAAACGGCCCGAGCGGCCTTTCTCGCCGGCGCCGAGTTCCTCGTTTCTCCCAGTGTGAACCTCGACGTCATCCGGATGAGCCGGCGGTACGACAAGCTCATCATGCCCGGCGCGTTCACCCCCACGGAGGTCTTGACCGCGTGGGAAGCCGGTGCGGATGTCGTAAAAGTGTTCCCGGCGGACGTGGTCGGCCCGGCGTTCTTCAAAGCGCTTCGCGGACCGCTCCCGCAAGTGAAGCTGATGCCCACGGGCGGCGTTGACCTGAACACCGCGCCGGAGTTCCTGAAGGCCGGTGCGGTCTGTTTGGGCGTGGGGTCGCAACTGGTGGACCCGAAGCTGGTCGCGTCCGGCGATTTCGCCGGTATCACGCAGCTGGCGAAGCAGTACGTCGAAATTGTCAGGCGGCACCGGGCAAGTTAGCCGGGCGTTTTGAGTAGCAGACCGGGCGAGGGGGCGCACCTCCCCCGGCGGCTCTTTCGCGCCGCCGGCCCCGGGGCTCATTCCACGAATACGAACTCGTTCGACGCGAGTAGCACCCGGCACAGCCCGCGCCACGCCCGCAACTTCCGCGCGTCGGGCGCCAACTTCACGTCGGCGACCTCCAGCGACCTCTGGAGGTAGACCAGCACCTTTTCAACCTCCCCGGTGGTCGGAGCGCGACCGTAGGCGCGCTGGAACGCTTCACGAACCCGGGCGGAGTCGTCGCCTTCTGCCGCGAGCGCGAGCTTCGCGAGGGCCTCCGCGGTTTGGTCCGCGAGCTGGCCGTTCAACATGAACAGCGCTTGCGTCGGGATCGTGGTGGCGACCCGCTGGCCGTTCGGCACCGACGGGTCCGGGAAGTCGAGCGTTTGGAGCACGTCGTACACGCCGCTGCGGATGATCGGCAGGTACACCGAGCGCCGCGGGACCGCGTAGCCGTTGTAGTTGCGGCTCCCGGTGCTGTTCACGTACTGCCGCGGGTTCGCCTTCAGCAGCGTCCCCCCTGCCGTGCGGTCGAGGAGCCCCGAGACCGCGAGCATCCCGTCGCGGATCTCCTCCGCGTCGAGCCGCCGGCGGCTGAAGTGCGAGAGCCACTTGTTATCCGGGTCCTTCACCGCAACCGCCGGGTCCGGGCGCGTGCCCATCCGGTACGCGGTGGACGTCACAATGAGCCGGTGCATGTGCTTCACCGACCACTTCGCGCCCACGAACTCGGCCGCGAGCCAGTCCAACAGTTCGGGGTGCGTCGGGCGGTCGCCGAGCTTCCCGAAGTTGTCGGTGCTGCGCACGAGCCCGGCGCCGAAGTGCCCGGCCCAGATCCGGTTCACCATCACGCGGGCCGTGAGCGGGTGCTCGGGCCGCGTGAGCCACTCCGCGAACTCCAGCCGCCCGCTGCGCGCCGCGCCGAGCGCCAGCGGCTTGTCGCCCCCGAGGATGGTCGGGAACCGGCGCGGGACTTCGGCCCCGAGGGTGGTGTGGTTCCCGCGCAGGTGGATCTTCAGGTTCTCGCCCTTGGCGTCTTCGACGGCCATTGCTTCCGGCACCGCCGGTTTCGCCTTCTCGGCGGCGGCGAGCTTGGTGCGGAACTCGCGCGCCAGCGCCAGCGCCGCGCTCCCGCCGATCGCAACGAAAGCGGACTTCTGCACCGACGCCAGGGCGTCGCGCGCGGTCATGACCTTGCGCGCGTGTTCGGCCAGCGCGGCGGTCGCTTCGGGCGTCGGGAGCGGGCGCTCGTTCCAGCTCGCCACCACGTTGTGGTTCTTCATCGTCCGGGTCGAATAGAACAGGCCCCCGAGCGCGTAGTAGTCCGCGGCCGTGATCGGGTCGAACTTGTGATCGTGGCACCGGGCACAGCCCAGCGTGAGTCCCATGAAGGCCTGGCCGACGGTGTCGAGTTGCTCGTCGAGGATGTCCATCCGCATTTTCATCGGGTCGTCTTCGGCGAGCATCTTCGGGCC
>DASWYH010000484.1:0-2875 GCA_036405095.1 Gemmata sp.
GCGCCCCCGGGGGCGCTTCCGAGGTGCCGGTGAGCGCGGTTGCCGCCCGACCGGCCCCCCCGGCGCTCACCCCGGAAGCGGAGCTCGATCACACCTTGAAGCTCCCCCCGGGCGTGTCACCGCTGCGGCCCGTTGCGGGCGCCGTGGGGGCGCCGAAGCGGCTGTTCGCGGCCGGGCCGGGTCAGTTGATCGCCGTCCCCCTCAACCAGGGCGCCGAAACCGCCCACGCCGCCCCGGAGCTGTTCACGCAGGCCGCCGAAATGCGCGACGGGTTCGTCGCGGTCGGCCCGCGGGCGGTCGCGCTCTACGGCGCCGGGCGCGAGCCCGTGTGGGTGTTCCGGATGCCGGTCACGGCGCGCCTCACCGGCGCCCCCCGGTCCCTTCCGCCGCGGGCCGACGAACCGTCCCTCTCGTCGTTCCGGCTCGCCGGGCCGTGGCTCCTCGCGCGGCTGGGCGAGTTCCACCTGATCGCGCTCGACCTGGGCGCCCGGCGCGTGGCCTGGGTGCTCGCCGCCACCGGGGGGAACGGGTACGAGCCGCTCCTGTTCGCCGCGACGCCCCGGTTCGGCCCGCACTTCGCGGTCGCCGAAACGTTCGTCGTGGCGCAGCTCTCGGACGGGCGGCGCTGGTTCGTCCGCCTCGACACCGGGCGCCCCGCGCCCCAGCCCGGGCTCGGCGAAGCGACCGCACGGGTCGACTGGCCCCACGCCCCGCTCGAACTCGGGGCGGGGCACCTCGCACTTGCCGACGGCGCCGGGCGCGTGCGGCTCGTGGCGCTCGGCGGGATCGGGAGCGCCCCGCCCGTGGCGGTTCCGGTCCCCGGGTTCGGGGGCACGCGGGTCGTGCGGCTCGGGGGCGGCGTCCGGTGGCAGTTCGAGGTCGACCGCCCCGACGGGCTGACCGGCGAGCCCCCGCAGGTGCGCGCGTTCGGCGACCTCCTGCTGGTCGCGGTGCGGCGCAACCACGGGGTCGAGATCGAGGGCGTGGACCCGGGGACCGGGAAGCGCGTGTGGAACGAAGCGGCCTTCGTGGACGCCGACCGCATCGATCTGTCGGCCGGGGCCGCCGACGCCGAACACGTGTACGTGCCCGCCGGGAACGCGCTGCTCGGGTTCGCGCGCAAGGACGGGAAGCCCGTATGGGGCGCCCGGCTGCCCGACGCGCACGGCACGGGGTGGGTGGTGCGGGCCGGGGCCGCGGGCCTGGTCGTGCACCCCACGCAGGCGCTCGCGCGCGAGGCGCCGGGCACCGTCCGGGCGCGGCTCACCAACTCGTTCCGGCGCGAACCGCAGTTGTGGCGCCTCCCCGGACTCGCGCTCACGCTGTATGATGCGTGGGTCGATCGCGCGGCGCCGGTGCTGCTGTTCGACCCCGGGACCGGCAAGCGGGTGGGGAAGTTCGACATCCCGGGGCGCGGCCCGGCGCTGGCCGCGTGGTTCGGCCCCGGGGCCACCGTGTTCGCCACCGGTGACCGCGTCGTGTGGCTCAAGTGATGCATCAAGAAGATCGGCCACAAAAAAGCACAAGGGTCACAAAAAGAAACCAAGCAGATTAGCACGATATAAATCAGAACCATTTACTGCCCCGGTTTGTTTTGTGCCCTGTGTGCTTTTTTGTGGCCGATCTGGCTTCTTAACCTGCGAGGCGCGAGTGCCAGTTCGAGCGGAACCTGTCGGCCTGAGCGGTGACGACGCGCACGCGGTGGACCAGTTGCGCGCCGCCGCCGAGCGCATCACCGAGGAGTGCGGGAAGGTCATCGTCGGCCAGAAGGACGTGATGGAGCTGCTCGTCATCGCGCTCCTGGCCCAGGGGCACGCGCTCCTGGTGGGCGTCCCCGGGCTGGCGAAGACGCTCATGATCCGCACCCTCGCGGACAGCATGAGCCTCACGTTCAACCGGGTGCAGTTCACGCCCGACCTGATCCCCACCGACATCACCGGCACGCGGATGATCGAGGAGGACCCGGAGACGCACCGGCCCACGTTCAAGTTCCTCCAGGGGCCGCTGTTCGCGAACGTGGTGCTCGCGGACGAGGTGAACCGGACCCCGCCCAAGACGCAGTCCGCGCTGCTCGAAGCGATGCAGGAGAAGCAGGTCACGGTCGCGGGCGTGCGGCACCCGCTCCCGGACCCGTTCTTCGTGCTCGCGACCCAGAACCCGATCGAGCAGGAGGGCACGTACCCGCTGCCCGAAGCGCAGCAGGACCGGTTCATGTTCACGGTGAACGTGGGCTACCCGAACGAGGAGGAGGAGTTCCGCATCATCGAGGCGACCACGGCCGCGACCCGGGAGAAGCCGGACCGGGTGATCGGCGGCGCGCAGCTGCTCGACATGCAGAAGCTGGTGCGCCGCGTCCCGGCGGCCGGGTTCGTGATCCGCTACGCGATGAAGATCGCGCGGCTCACGCGCCCCGGCACCCAGGACGGCGAGGCCCCGGACCCGAACGTGCCCGACTTCGTGAAGAAGTACGTGACCTGGGGGGCCGGGCCACGGGCGGGCCAGAACCTGATCCTGGCCGCGAAGGCACGGGCCCTGCTCCGCGGGCGCACCTACGTCGCGACCGAAGACGTGAAGGCGATCGCGATGCCCGTGATGCGGCACCGGATCGTCACCAACTACAACGCCGACGCCGACCGCGTCACCCCCGACGAGATCGTGCGGAAGCTGCTCGCGCTGGTCCCGACCCGGGCGGCGGATTGATCCCGTCGACCGCCCTGGGCCTCCGCCCTGTGCTACGCCCGCCGCCCCGTGGCGGGCAGGTCGGCTCGGCGTCCTCCTGTCTTGCCCCCCGGAGGGGGCGCCGGACGTAACACAGGGCGGAAGCCCTGTGCTACGCACCCGTCCCGCAGACGCGATCATGACCAACCCACTCGAT
>DASWYH010000485.1:0-4933 GCA_036405095.1 Gemmata sp.
GGGCTCACCGTGATGACGGTCGGCGGCGCCCCGCCACTGGAGCCGCCGGACGTGCCACCGCTGGAGCCACCGGATGTGCCACCGCTCGCCCCCCCCCGAGTAGCCGCCGCTCTCCCCTCCGGAGCTGCCGCCGCTGGTGCCGCCCGAGTCGCCACCGCTCGCCCCGCCCGACGTGTCGTTGTCGGCGATGGTGAGGACCGCGCTGCCGCCGCTCTCGGCGATCGTGTACCCGGTGCCGCCCTCCAGCACCACCTTCACCTCCTCGGTGCCCTCGGCCTCCGCGTCGTCCACCGGGGTCACGTACAGGTACGCGACCGTCTGGTTCGTTGCGAACGCGATCGACCCGCCGGATGCGACCGGTCCTGTGTAGTCGACCCCCGGGGTGGCCCGCGGGGTGGCGCCGCTCGGGGCCGGTGCCACCGAGTAGCTCACCGTCAGGGCCGCTCCCGGGCCGCTCCGGTACACCGCGAACCAGCCCCGCCCGGTGACCGCCGGGTTCGTTTCCGAACCGGGCGCGCCGGGGCCGATCGAGACCACCTCGGGCTGGACCGGCCCGCCGCTCCCACCGGACACCTCGAACCCACCGGACCCGCCGGGCACCCAGTACCCGCCCGACCCGGGGAGCGGGTCCAGTTCCGGGTCGTTGCTGGCGCCCACGTACAGCCCGCCCGTGTACCCGTCCCCGAACGGCGTGTACGCGCCCATCGGGGTGGGCAGCTCGTCCGACGTGACCCCGTCGAACACCTTCACGGCGCCGGGCACCCCGGCCCCGGTGCCCACCACCACGTCCGCCCGGGCGTCGTCGTTCACGTACGCCACCGCGACCCGCACCCCGGCGGTCATGCCCGCCCCGAACGGGCTGAAGTCGGACACCACCGCGCCGGAGGCCCCGTCGAACACCCGCACCCGGGACCCGACCCCGGCCCCGAGCCCGACCACCAGGTCCGCGCGCCCGTCCCCGGTCACGTCTCCGGCCAGGAAGTCGGCACCCACCTCGACCCCGGCCGTGACCGACGGGTCGAACGCGTAGAAGCTGCCCAGCGGCCCGGCGATGGGTCCCCCGGTCGACAGGTCGAATACCTTGACGTGTGGCCCGGCCCCCGGCCCCGCACCGACCACCAGCTCGGCCTTCCCGTCGCCGGTGAAGTCGGCCGCCGCGACCGTGGCCCCGCCCGCGAACGACGGGGCGAACGCGTAGAACGAGGCGATGGTCTCGGCGGTGCGCCCGCTGAACACCTTGACGTGCGGCCCGGCCCCGGCCCCGGCCGCGGTGATCACGTCCGCCCACCCGTCCCCGTCCACGTCCCCGCTGGCCACGTACACCCCGCCCGCGAACCCGTCCCCGTACGCGTAGAAGCTGCCCAGCGGCCCGTCGATCAGTTCCCCGCTGGTACCGTCGTACACCTTCACGTGCGGTCCGGCCCCGGGTCCGGCCGCGGCGATCAGGTCCGGGATCCCGTCGTGGTTCACGTCCCCGGCGGCCACCCGCACCCCGCCGGTGAACCCGGCGTCGAACGGCTGCCGCTCGAACGCCAGCTCACCGGTTTCCGCGTAGTACGCGCGCACCAGCGGCGGCGACCCCGTGGCCCCGCCCACGAACACGAACGGGAGCGGCAGCGGGCGCCCGTCCGGCACCAGCCGGTCTTCCAGCACGGTCAGCTGCAGCCGCTCCGGGCGCGCCGCGGGGGCCGGCGCCCGGTGGGTGATGCGGGTCAGGGCCTTGAGCAGGATCCGGCGGGTCAACGTCTTCATCGGGTCGGGCTCCCGGGATAAAATCAGCAGGTTGAATCGGCAGTGTCGGCGCGGCTCACATGGGGCCGGCCGGGGTGGCGCGCACCGCGGGTCCGGCGGGGGTGGCGCGCACCGCGGATCAGTTCACACGAGCGGTCGAAACACGTTCCAAGAAGTCGGCCCATCTCGGGCCCAAAACGTCGGGGTGCCAGGTGCGCGCGGCCCCGTCGCGGGCTCGCGCGGACGCTTCGGCGTACGCCCCCGGGTCGTCCCACAGGCGCTCGATCGCGGCCACCCACGGGGCCACCTCGTCGGCGGTCGGGGGCGTGCGGGTGTCCGGGGTGAACCGGTCCGGGATGTCGAGCCGGGTGCCGCCGGGGGCCAGCACCTCGGCCAACCCGCCGCGGCCCGAACCGAGCACCGGGATCCCGTTGCTCATGGCTTCCACCGCCACCCGGGGCAACCCCTCGGGCACCAGCGATGGCATCAGCACCAGCCGGGTGAGCCGGTAGAACCGGCGCGGGTCCGGGGTGTTGCGCATCCGCCGCAGCGTACCCCCGGCTCCGAGCGGCAGCCCGCACCGGGCCAGCCAGCCCACGTCCCCGCGGCCCTCGACCACCAGCACCGGGATGTCCGGGCGGGTGCGGTTGAGCACCTCGGCGACGCGGGCGAACCAGAAGACCCCCTTGGCCGGCTCCGGGTTCACGAACGTCACGTACCTCGGGGTCGCGGTGTCGCACCGCACCCGGCCCCAGTTCCACGGCCCGGGTAGCACCACCGGGTCCAGGCCGACGGCCCGGTAGTGATCCCGGCTCGCCTCGGACGGCACCACCACCGCGGCGCAGTCGCGGAACGGGTCCGGCGTTGTGTACCCGCGGTTGTGCAGCCAGAACACCGGGGCGGCCCCGGCGGCCCGGGCGAGGGCGGGCACGCTCCCGCTGGCCGGGTCCCCGCCGTAATGGAGCACCACGTCCGGGCGGAACCGCCGCACCTCTTCCGCGAGCCGGGCGGCGAACGCCCGGGCCTCGGCCGGGGTGGGGGGCCGTCGCGGGGCCGCCGGCTCCGGGGCGAACACCGCGACCGGGTAACCGCCGGGCGCGTCGTACCGGTACTCGGCGAACGCGCACCCGTCGGCCCGGCCGGCGCTGACCGCGACTCCGGGGCGGCCCCGGAGCCGGTCGTCGACCGGCGGGCCGTTGCTGTCCAGGTGTGGGCCGGTGAACGCCGCGCACGCCCACCCGCGAGCGGCCAGCAGGTCGAACAGGTCGTGGGTGCACAGGGCGGCGCCGCTGGTCGGGTCGTCGAAGCAGTGGTACGACGCGAACAGCACCCGCGGGGGGCCCGTCCGGCCTCCCGCCGGCGCCAGGTCGGCGCGCACGTACTTGAGCATGCCGACCGCGGGCGCGTGGGCGATCGCCCCGAACCGCACGAACCTGGCCGCCAACGCCTCGACCCGCCGACGGAGCGCGTCGGTGTGGTACTCGACGAGCAGCACCTTGACACGGGCTAGCCGCGGCCCGAGCCGTTCCAGGATGTCGGCCTCGGCGCCCTCGGCGTCGACCTTGAGCACGTCCACGTCCCCGAGCCCGAGTTCGTCCCAGGCCGCGGCCGCGTCCCGCAGCGAGACCGGGACCCGCCCCGCCGGGTGCGGTACCAACCCCGGCACGGTCGAATGGCCGGCCCCCGACCCGGGGTCCAGAAGCAGGTCGGCGGTGCCGTCCGCGGCCCCGAGCCCGAACGGATGCACGGTCACCCCGGCGAACCCGGTCGTGTTCCGCCGCAGCAACGCGAGGTGGGGCCCGAACGGTTCGAAGCAGTGCACCACGGCGCCCGGGTGCCAGGCCATCGCGGCGTACGCGGCAAACGCCCCGCAATGGGCGCCCACGTCCACCACCACCGGCGGCGCCGCCAGCGCCCGGACGGGCACCCCCGCGTACTCGCCCCGGGTGAAGATCTGGTCCACCACCCAGGCGTCCCGGGGCGGCAAGTGAAGGACGTGTGCGACCGGCCCCCGGCGCACCTCAAGGGCGACGGGCGCGGGCTCCGGTGGCTGTTCCATAACGGCCGGGCGCCAGGGGAGCCGGGCCGGGGCCGGGCGGGGCGGGACCACCGGGTCGGGTGGCCCGGCCCGGGACGCGCTACCGGCCCGGACGTGATACCGCCCGCTCCTCTCGGGCACGAACGTGAACACCGCCCCGGCCGCCGCGAACCGGCGCCACAGCTCCGCGTCCTGTTCCCGCGGGAGGCGCTCGTCGAACCCGCCGGTGCGATCCGTCACGGCGCGCCGGTGCGCCACCCCGAGGGGCACCGCGATGTGCTCCCGGAACAGCCGGTCGTGGAACGGGGCCGGGTCGTGCGTGTAGGTGCGCCCGAGCCACGGATGGCCGGGCCGCTCTTCGAGCACGTCGTACCGGAACATCAGTACATCGGCGTCGGCGCCCGCATGCGCGGCGATGTGGGCGAGGTACCCGGGGTCGAACTCGTCGTCCTGGTCCAGGTACGCCACCCACTTGCCTCGGGCCTGTCCGAGGGCGACGTTCCGGACGGTCGACACGCCGCAGTTGGCACTCAGCCGCAGGAACCGGAACCGGGGTTCTTCCGCTACCAGCCGGCGAACCACCTCGACCGACCCATCGGTCGAGGCGTCGTCCACGATCACGCACTCCCACTCGGCCAGCGTCTGCCGCCGGACCGAGGCGAGCGCGCGCGCGATCAGTTCGGCCCCGTTGAACACCGGGACCACGACCGAGACCAGGGGCGCTATCGTTCCGGACGGGTTCATCGGGCACGGAACTCGCAGAGGAGCGCGAACCACGCGGCCGAGGGGACGGCCGTGACGCAAGAACAACGGGTGCGGGGACTCACCACATGGGGTGAACCGACTCGGAACGGAGATGAGGTGCGCGATCGGTGTGCTGATATGGGCGGTTCAAGTTCGGCGTCCTTGTGCTCGAGAAGATCGCGTGTCCGTACGTGTCAGGCTGCACATAATATGATTGGGAAATTCTGTTTGTTGGGGATAATGGTCTCGCGCGAAATCGCTCTTGTCAAGCGTGGATAAATGTTTTTGTTCACCTGTTGCGAACGTGCGACGGGGCAACGGTTTGCGGAGGGGAGCGGGGCCGCGACTCGATGGTGGTGCCCTGGTTCGGGTTCGACCAACAGCGGAACTCCGGTCGCTCGGAGGGCGCCCGCGCGAGTG
>DASWYH010000486.1:0-4692 GCA_036405095.1 Gemmata sp.
GATCAGCGCCGCCGGGAGCGGTGCGGTCGTGAACGTCAGCGGCACCAACACGCTGTCCGGCACGATCACCTTGACCGATAACACCGGGGTCGATGTCACCGCCGGCGCGCTCACCATCAGCGGCGCGATCGGGGACGGCGCGTCCAGTTTCGGGCTGACCAAGACCGGGGCCGGGACGCTGACCCTCTCGGGGACCAACACCTACGACGGTACGACCACGATTTCGGCGGGCACGCTGGGTGTGGCGACTGACGCCAATCTCGGCAGCGGCACGCTGGCACTCGACGGCGGAACGCTGGGGGTCACCAGTTCCGGCAGCGTTCCGACCATCGACAACGCAATTAGCGTCGGCAGTAGCGGCGGCACCATTACCAACAGCGGGTTGAACCTGCGGCTGTCGGGCCAGATCACCTCGGCTGCCGGGGTCACATTGTCATTCAGCTCCAGCCCAAGCACACTAGTCATTACGCTGGAAAACACAAGCAACAGCTCGTCTTTCCTCGGCAACATTGTTTTAACGAGTTGCACTCTGGAGGCGCCGACCTCCGGAGCCCTCAACGCCGGCAGCATTACACTGGGCACCAGCACGCTGCAGTTCCCGACCGTGGGCGGCACCTTTACCGTCGCTAACGATCTGATCTTCACCAGCGCCGCCACGCTCCAAACCAGCAACAACACGATCACGTTCTCAGGACCGATCAGCGGCGCGTTTGCGCTGACCAAGTTGGGCAGCGGCACCGCAATTCTGACCGGTTCCGCGAACAGCTTCGGCGCGACCACAGTGAGCAACGGGACACTCAGCATCGGCGCGGACGGCAACCTGGGAACCGGGCAGGTCACCCTGAGCGGCGGCGTACTCGACTTGACCAACGACGCGATGATTGACAACGCGGTCGTACTGAGCGGCGGCGCGGTGAACGTGGCCAGCGGGGCCAGCGCGCTGACGGGCGCCATCAGCGGGAGCGGCGGCCTGACCAAGACCGGGGCGGGGACGCTGACCCTCTCGGGGGCCAACACGTACACCGGCGCGACCACGGTTTCCGCGGGCACGCTGCTGGTCAACGGGAGCCAGACCGGTTCCACCGTTACCATCGACAACGGCGCGACGCTGGGCGGGTCCGGGTCGCTGTCCGGTGCGGTCACCGCACTGGCGGGCGCGACGGTGGCGCCCGGCAACTCGCCGGCCGCGCTCTCCACGGGCGCGCTCACGCTCCAAAGCGGCTCGACGTACAGCGTCGAACTCAACGGCACGACCGCCGGCACCCAGTACGACCGGACCACGGTCACCGGCGCGGTGGACCTGACCGGGGCGATGTTCACGGGCACGTTCGGTTTCACGCCGGCAATCGGCGACGTGTTCACGATCATCGATAACGACGGCACCGACCCGGTGACCGGCACCTTCGCCGGGCTGAGCGAGGGGGAGAAGCTCACCCTCGGCGGCGTGGACCTGGTTATTAGCTACGTTGGCGGCACCGGGAACGACGTCACCCTGACCGTGCCCGCGCTGCCGACACTGTCGATTTCCAGCGCGTCCGTGGCCGAGGGTAACAGCGGCACTACCGCACTCACGTTTACCGTCACCCTGTCCGCAGAGAGCAATCAGCCCGTGACGGTCGCGTACGCCACGGCCGACGGGACGGCAACCGCCGGTACCGACTACACGGCCGCAACGGGGACGCTCACGTTCACGCCGGGGCCCGCCGGTGCGGGAACGCTCACGTTCGCGCCCGGGGTCACCAGCCTGACGATCACCGTGCTGGTTACGGGCGACACCGTAGTGGAAGCGGACGAGACGGTTCTCGTCGTCCTCTCGTCTCCGACGAACGCCACCATCCTAACCGGGACCGGGATCGGGACCATCACCAACGACGATTTCACCCCCCGAATCGTCCTCGGTGCGGTGGGCGGGGCGGTTCAACAGATCGACCCCGTGACGGGGCAACCGGGCGCGTCGGTCCCGGCCTTCAGCGGGTTCATGGGCGAGGTCCGGGTCTCGTCGGGCGATGTGGACGGGGACGGGGTCGACGACCTGGTGACCGGGGCGGGAACGGGGGCGATGGGCGGACACGTCAAGGTGTTCGACGGGGCCACCGGTGCGGAGCGGTTCAGCTTCCTGGCGTTCGACGGGTTCGCTGGAGGGGTGTTCGTGGCGTCGGGCGATGTGAACGGGGACGGGTTCGACGACATCGTGGTGGGCGCCGGTGCGGGCGCGGCGCCGCACGTGAAGGTGTTCAGCGGCGCGGACGGCTCGCTGCTGATGAGCTTCTTCGCCTATGATACGGGGTTCCGCGGCGGGGTGCGGGTCGCGGTCGGGGACGTGAACGGGGACGGGTTCGACGACATCGTGACCGGGAGCGGCGCCGGGGCTCCGGGTACCGTGAAGGTGTTCAGCGGCACGGACGGGGCGCTGCTCCAGAGCTTCTTCGCTTACGGCACCACGTTCACGGGCGGGGTGTTCGTCGCGGCCGGGGACGTGGACGGGGACGGGTTCGACGACATCGTGACCGGCAGCGGGGACGGGGCTCCGGGCGGGCACGTGAAGGTGTTCAGCGGCCGGGATTTCGCACTGGAAGCGAGCTTCTTCGCGTTCGACCCGGGGTTCGTGGGCGGGGTCCGGGTGGGCACCGCGGTGGTGAACGGCAGCACGGCGATACTCGTGGGCTCTGGCCCCGGTGCGCACGGGCACTTCAAGGCGTTCGGGCTCGCCGGCGACGAGTTGCTCAGCCTGCTTGCCGCCGGGTCCGACATCGGCGGCGTATACGTCGCGTAGCGGTTGAGCGGGAGCCGACCACCGGTGCGGTCGGCTCCTGCGGTCCTGCCGGCGCCCGAACGGCGCGGCCATTACCGCACGCCGGTCACTCGTCATCTTCCCGGAGTTTGGCGAGCACGTTGAGATCTTCCAGCGTCGTGGCGTCGCCGGTGGACTGGCGCCCGGCGGCGATGTCGCGCAGGAACCGCCGCATGATCTTCCCGCTGCGCGTCTTCGGGAGCGTCTCCGAGAACCGCACGTCGTCCGGACGGGCCAGCGCGCCGATGTTGTGAACCACGTGCGCCTTCAGTTCGGTCTTCAACTCGTCCGACGGGCTGATACCCTGCTTCAGGGTCACGAAGCACACGATCCCTTCGCCCTTGAGGTCGTCGGGCCGGCCCACAACGGCGGCCTCCGCAACCTTGGGGTGGTGCACGAGCGCGCTTTCCACTTCCATCGTGCTGAGCCGGTGCCCGCTCACGTTCAGCACGTCATCCACGCGCCCCATCACCCAGATGTAACCGTCTTCGTCCTGGCGCGCCCCGTCCGCGGTGAAGTAGATGCCCTGCCCCGGGTAGTGGCTCCAGTAGGTGGCCTTGTAGCGCTCGTCGTCGCCGTAGATGGTGCGCATCATGCTGGGCCACGGCTTCTTGACGACCAGGAACCCGCCCGACCCGGCGGGCACCGTGTGCCCCTGCTTGTCCACCACTTCGGCCTGGATCCCGGGGAGCGGCTTGGTCGCGCTGCCCGGTTTGGTCGGAACCGCCCCCGGGAGCGGCGAAATCATGATGGCCCCGGTCTCGGTCTGCCACCACGTGTCCACGATCGGGCACCGGCCGCCGCCGATCACGTTGTGGTACCAGATCCACGCCTCGGGGTTGATCGGTTCGCCGACGCTGCCCAGCAGCCGGAGCGACGACAGGTCGTGCGCCTTCGGGTGCTGGTCGCCCCACTTGATGAACGCGCGGATCGCCGTCGGCGCGGTGTAGAAGATGGTCACCTTGTACTTCGCGATGATCTCCCAGAACCGGTCCTCGCGCGGCTGGTTCGGGGCGCCCTCGTACATCACCACCGTGCTCCCGTTGCAGAGCGGGCCGTACACGATGTAGCTGTGCCCGGTGATCCAACCCACATCCGCGGTGCACCAGTAAACATCGTCTTCCTTGATGTCGAACACCCACTTGTGCGTGAGCGCGGTGCCCAGGAGGTAACCGCCGGTGGTGTGCAGCACGCCCTTCGGCTTCCCGGTGCTACCGGACGTGTAGAGGATGAACAGCGGGTGCTCGCTGTCGAGTTCCTCCGCCGGGCAGTCGGCCGGGGCGTCGGCCATCAGGTCGTGCCACCACACGTCGCGCCCGGCCTTCATCTCGACCGCGGTGTTGCACCGGTTCAGCACGATGCACTTTTCGACCGTCGGGGACTTCGCGAGCGCCTCATCGACGTTCGCCTTCAGCGGGATCACCTTTCCGCGGCGCCAGCCACCGTCCGCGGTGATGACCAGCTTCGACGACGCATCGTTGTTGCGGTCCGCGACCGCGTCCGCCGAGAACCCGCCGAACACGACCGAGTGCATCGCGCCGATCCGGGCGCACGCGAGCATCGCGACGGCGGCCTCCGGCACCATCGGCATGTAGATCGTGATGCGGTCGCCCTTCCCCACCCCGAGCGCCTTCAGCGCGTTGGCGAACTTGCACACCTCGCGGTGCAGTTGCTGGTAGGTGAGGGTGCGCGAGTCGCCGGGCTCGCCCTCCCACACGAGCGCGGCCTTGTTCCCGCGTGTGGCGAGGTGCCGGTCGAGGCAGTTGGTGCTGGCATTGATTTTGCCCCCCACGAACCATTTCGCGTGCGGCGCCCCGGACCAGTCGAGAACGGTTTCCCAGGGCTTGAACCAGTGCAGCGACTGCGCCTGTTCGGCCCAGAACGCCTCGGGATCGGTCTTG
>DASWYH010000487.1:0-1817 GCA_036405095.1 Gemmata sp.
CGCTACGCCAAGACCGAGCCGAAACCCATCACCCGCGTCCCGCTCGGGACGATCGGCGGGTTCCGCGCGATTACCGCCACGGTCGTCGCGGCCAACCCGCCGGCGCCGGTGCCGCTCGATGAGGTCTTCGGCCCCAGCACCACCGGCATCAAGAAGGGCTGGCGGCTCTCGGGCGGTGCGCTCGCGTTCTCGCAAGACGGCAAGCGGCTCTACGTGTCGGCCGCCCCGGACCGGACCCCGCCGTCCGCCGGGCCGGCCGCCCCGGACGAGATCCAACTCGACATCTGGCACTGGAAGGACGCGAACATCCAGCCGATGCAGAAGCTCCGCGCCGGGGCCGACCGGGCGCGCACCTTCGGCGCGGTCGTGCTGCTCGACACGAAGCAGTTCCGCCACCTCTCGGACGAGAACGTCACCGTTCACCAGCCCGGGGTGGGCGACTGGACCGTCGGCACGGACGACCGCAAGTACCGGCACATGACCGGGTACGCGCTCCCGGTGCCCAACGATTGCGTACTGGTGAACGTTCGCACCGGCGAAACCAAGCCGCTCGCGACCGCGAGCACCGCCAACTTCTCGCTGTCCCCGAGCGGGAAGCACCTGCTTTCCTTTGATGGGAAGGACTGGAGTACCGTTTCCGTACCCGACGGGCAGAAGGCCAACCTCACCGCGGGCCTCAAGGTGAAGTTCTTCAACGAGGACCACGACTCGCCCAGCATCGCCTCCCCTTACGGCGGCATCCAGTGGACGGCCGACGGTAGGTTCGTCCTGGTGAGCGACCGGTACGACATCTGGAAGCTCGCGGCGGACGGTTCAAAGGCCGAGAACCTCACGCAGGTCGGGCGGGCGCTCGGGGTGCGGTTCCGTCTGATCAACCCGCGCAGCCCCGACGACCCCGCCCCCATCGAGCGCACCATCGACCTGAGCAAACCGCACCTCCTGGAGGCCGACAACCTGGCCACCCGCGACACCGGGTTCTACCGGCTCGAACCCGGGGCCGCCCCGAAGCTGCTCCTCATGGGCGCCCGGAACTACGGCACCCCCATCAAGGCGAGGAACGCGGACGTGTACCTCCTCACGGTGCAAACGTTCTCGCAGTACCCGGACTACTACGTCACCACGCCGGAGTTCGACGAGCTGAAGCGCGTGACCGACATCAACCCGAAGGTGAAGGGGTACAACTGGGGCAAGGCCGAACTCATCAACTACACGAGCACGGACGGCACGCCGCTCCAGGGCGTGCTCGTGAAGCCGGAGAACTTCGACCCGTCGAAGAAGTACCCGATGGTGGTCTACATTTACGAGCGGCTGTCCGAGAACCTGCACACGTTCCGGGTGCCGAACGTGACCCGCGGGCAGGTCATCAACCCGACGTTCTACGCGAGCAACGGTTACATCGTGCTGATGCCCGACATCGCGTACCAGATCGGCAGCCCCGGACAGAGCGCGATCAAGTGCGTCCTGCCCGCGATCCAGGCCGTCTGCGACAAGGGGTACGTGAACGAAAAGGCCATCGGGATCAACGGGCAGTCGTGGGGCGGGTATCAGATCGCGTACATGGTGACGCAGACCAACCGGTTCAAGGCGGCGGTCGCCGGGGCGCCCGTTTCCAACATGGTGAGCGCCTACGGGGGCATCCGGTGGGGGAGCGGGCTCCCGCGCCAGTTCCAGTACGAGAAGACCCAGAGCCGCATCGGCGCGACCCTGTGGGAGACGCCGATGAAGTACCTGGAGAACTCGCCGGTGTTCATGGCGGACCGCGTCCGGACCCCGCTCCTGATGATCCACAACGACCAGGACGACGCGGTGCCGTGGTA
>DASWYH010000488.1:0-2066 GCA_036405095.1 Gemmata sp.
CCGGCACGCGCAGGGAGCCTTCAGCGCCGCCCGTTTTACCAGATGAACCCGATGTGTGAACGCGAGGCTGCGCGGCCTTGTGTTCACACATCGGGTTCGTTACATGTGTCTCGGGTGCTCCGCCACCGGACGCCGTTCGGACCCAACCGTAACCGGCGGGCCGCTCTCCCTTCTCCTTACCACACACCTTCGTACACTGACGGCACGAAGGAATCCCCGGGCCTCACGACGGAGCGGGCTGCCCCGCATGCCGATTGTTCTTTCCCTTATCGGTCGTCTCGAACCAGCGGAACGCCTCTCACGAACCGAGGCCCGCGACTGGCTCAGCCGCGCCGCGGTCTGGTTCGAGGGCGTCGGCGACGCGGTCCTCGACGCCCGCGTCGTGCGCGACGGGGACGAGAACCCGGTTCTCCTCGTCGTGATGCACCCCGCCGCCCCCGCGGCCGAGGTGCGGCTCGGGGCGAGCGGGCGGCTCCGCGTTACCGCGGTCACCACGCCCGCCGGCCCCGGTTACCACGCTCACCTCTGCGAGCTGTTCCGGCAGATGGGGACCGAGTTCGAGTTCGCTTGGACCCTCGACGACTGCACCGACCCCACCGGTTACTTTCAGTCCCGGGACCGCGCCGCGACCGAGCGGGCGTTCCTCCAGTGGCTCGCCGGCGCCTGCGCCGGCCCCGCGACGAGCATCGGCCTGCCCGCGCACCACGGGTACAGTTATCCGGGCGAGGTGCTCACCCCACTCGGCCCGAGGCCCCACACCTGGAAGGCGGAAGTGGCCGCCGCCCCGGCGAAAGGGCGCACCTTCTTCGCGTGGTGGAGCCCGGACCTCGATCCCGCGTTCTACCGCGACCGGGCGCTGGTCCGGCTGTGGTGCGATTTCTGCTGGCGCCCGCCGCTGTCGGAAGAAGAGGGCGAGCTCGCGGACCAGATCGCCAACGACCTCGCGAGCGCGTTCAAACTCGACCCGAGCGTCGAACTCCCCTGGGCGGAATGGCTCGAACTGCTCACCGCGATCCGCGGCGACGAGGACGGGTACTGCGTCACGCCCAACGACGAGGGGCTGAGCATCGAGTTGTGGAAGCACCTCGGGCCGCTCCCGGGTCCCCCGCAGGGGCGGATCGGGTACCGGCGGTTCCCGGTGCGCGTGCAGCTTGACGGCGGGTGGTCAATTGAGGTGCCGGGCGAATTGCTCCGCGAGCGCACCGACCGCACCTGGACCGCGTGGGACGGCACGCGCACGGTCTGGTTCCACGCGCTGCGGTTCACCAAGCCGGGCGGCGCCCCCCCGACCGCCGCCGAGTCCGCGGAGGTGGGGCGGAAGAGCCTACCCGAGGGCGCCCCGCTCCCGCCGTTCGACCGCGACGGGCTGCGCGGCGAGGCCGTGTTCGGCCCCGTCGAGGAGGACGGCCGCGTGCTGTGGCGGCTCAGCGGCGTGACCGGGGCCGCCGGCGAGCTGGCGGTGTGCAACGTGTACGTCGAAAGCGAAGCGGCCCG
Source organism: Gemmata sp. (assembly GCA_036405095.1). Taxonomy (GTDB): domain Bacteria; phylum Planctomycetota; class Planctomycetia; order Gemmatales; family Gemmataceae; genus Gemmata. The sequence goes on from DASWYH010000488.1 coordinate 1,495, forward strand.
CGACTGGGCCGTGAGCACCTGGCACTCGCTGCGGCACACGTGATACCGCCCGGCTACGCCGCCCGGTGCGTGCGCGGGGCCTCGCTGGTCTGATCGGCGAGCCACGCGGCGCAGCGCGCCCAGTTGCGCCCGTCGCCCGGTGAGATGTGCCCCAACAGGCGCCCGCCGGTCGCGCCGGTGAGCAGCGGCACGTTTCCGGGAACGCCATCGCACGTGAGCGCCGCGAGCACCGCCGCGGCTGCCGCGTTCCGCGCGAGCGGCGGCACCCCGACCGCGTCGGCGCGCTCGACACTTCTCCCGAACTGCTTCGCCACCAACTGCCACAGGAACCCGTTCCGCACCCCGCCGCCGGTGAGCACCACCCGGCACGCTCCCGGGGGATTGAGCACCGGAAGGCGGCACGAGTCCCCGATCGCTCGGGCCACGAGGTGCGTGGCCGTGCAGAGCAGATCGGCGAGCGTGCCACCAAGTTGCCGCACCGCTTCGAACGCCGCGGCGAGGAAGCTCCGCCCGAACGCTTCCGGGTGAATCGTCTTTGGGGCCGCACGGGTCAGGTGCGGGTGGTCTGCCCA
>DASWYH010000489.1:0-5973 GCA_036405095.1 Gemmata sp.
CCACGCGCTCCCGGCATCCACGCGCACGGGGGCCGTGGAATGGCCCGGGAAGACGGTCCATACCTTCTCCGACGCACTGTGTGCCGTGCGCCGGTGGCTCTGGGACGAAGCACTTCTACCACAGGCCGGGGATGGCACCGCCCTCAATAAGCTCCCTGCACCCGTGCGGGAATTGCTGCTCACCGTACTTGCTCCGGCCGTTTGACCGCACTGAGAATCAGTAGCCGTCGAGATTACACAATTATCAACCTGAAGCTGCAGTAGATCGGCAAGAACGTCACTTCCAAGCCCACACTGGTGCCACTGATCAAATACCGCCAGCCGGACCTCGTCGTCGGTTCCCGCGTAACTCGTCTGCGCTTGCAGGTACATCGGCTTTCCCGTCCCCCGCCCCGGCGGAACGCTTCGACCACCTCCTTCAGCTCCTTCGCGGGCTCCGCTCGGCCCGACGAACGTACCCGAGCAACTCGGACGGCGCGAACTGCTCGTGGGAACAGCGTAACCGATCGTTGCCATGCGGTCCTCAATCGAGGGGCGTCACCAGCGTCAGATGAGTGGCTTGCCGCCGGTCACCGCGACCGTGGCCCCGGCCATGTAGCTCGCCTCGTCCGACGCCAGTAGCACGTAGACCGGCGCGAGTTCGGCCGGTTGGCCGACCCGGCCGAGGGCGACGTCCTTGCCGAAGTTCTTCACCTTTTCGGGCGGCATGGTGGACGGGATGAGCGGGGTCCAGATCGGACCCGGGGCCACGCAGTTCACCCGGATGCCCTTTTTGCCCAACATCTGGGCTAAGCCGCCGGTGAAGTTCTGGATGGCCGCCTTGGTGGCCGCGTACGGGAGCAACTGCGGGCTCGGGCTGTCCGCCTGGATGGATGACGTGTTGATGACGGCCGCGCCCTTCGGCATGTGTGGCAGCGCCGCCCGACACAGCCAGAACATGGCGTACAGGTTCGTCTTCATCGTTCGATCGAACTCGTCGGTGGAGATCTCGTCGATGGACTCGCGGGTCATCTGGTAGGCCGCGTTGTTGACCAGGATGTCGATCCTCCCGAACTCCTTCACCGCACGCTCCACCAGCGCCTTGCAGTGCGCCTCGGCGGTGATGTCACCGGCCACGGCGACGCACGTCCTCCCGGCCGCCTCCACGATTCGGGCGGTCTCTTGCGCGTCGCCGTCTTCGTTCAAATACGAGATGAGCACGTCCGCGCCCTCGCGGGCGAACGCGAGGGCGACCGCCCGGCCGATGCCGGAGTCGCCGCCCGTGATGACGGCGACCTTCCCTTTGAGCCTGTCGGCCCCCTTGTACGTCTTCTCGCCGTAATCCGGTCGGGGGTCCATTTGGGACTCCAGCCCGGGGGGCTCTTGCTGCTGTGACGGCTGTGGCGGTTTCGGGCCGCGGTCGCGCGGGTCCTGGGGCACGGTCGGATCTCCGATTTCGAGTGCGGTTCGTGTTCCAGCCAGGGCAGGGCGGTCTGCCGGTGGTCCGCAAAGTGGGTGCCGGGTGCAGCTCCCGCCCCTCCCACGGCGAGCTTTGCGGTGAGTCCGGACAACCTCGGTTCACCGGTTCGTGATCGGCTCGATCCGGAACGCGTACACGGCTACCGACAGCGGCGCCAGGACGATCCGCGCCCCGCCGCTGCCAGTGAGTTCGCCCGGGGCTCGCGCGTCCGGACCGTTCCATCGGGTGTCGGCCGAATCGAGCAATCGGTCCCACGCCCCCGCGCGGATCTTCACCACCACTCGATCGTCCGGAGCGCGGAGGTGCAGTTCGACCCGCTGGCGTTTGGACGCTCACGCCCGGAACCGGCACTGACCGTTGCCCAAATACACCCCTCCCAACCGGGGTTTCCAGAAACTCGACATGCACTCGCTCTCGTTCCCTTTCGTGTCAATCGCTCGTGTTTAACGACCCGTATGCGAACCGATGCGTCACCGCCCCGCGGTCAGGCGGATTTCGTGGCGGAGCGGTTGGTCAACGAGTTCGGGGCGTCCGGGTGAGCTCCGGAATCGACCCCGACCCCGAGCCGCTCGACCAGTTCGCCGCCGAGCCACGCCGTCACGCCGCCCAGCGCGAACCCGATTAGAGACAGGAGCAGCGCCAGGTCCGGCGGCGCGCCCGGCTCGGGGCGCCGGAAGTACCAGCTCGCCCCGAACAGCCCGAGTACCCCGATCCCGTTGCCGAGCCCGTGGACCAGTCCGACCGTTTTGGCGCGGGTGCCGCTCGGGATCGCGAACCAGTCGACCCACCCGGGCACCGCGGCCACCATCCCACCGACCAGTCCGGTCACGATCATCCAGTACGACATGATCGCCCACTGGGGCTCGCGGCCGCGGAAGTAATGCACCCCGTCGAACACGACGGCCCCTGTGAACATGCCGAGTGGCACCACGATCAGCATCGGGTGGGTCGCATGTCCGAGCGCCCTGGCACGGCTGGGAACCGACATCAGTGAGCCCCTGTGGAGTGACTTCTTTCGGCGGTCAGCTACTGCAGTTTCCGCACCGCAAACGTGCCAACAGGGACGTTCCCGACACCGGGCGCACATCGGCACAACCATGCGCCGGGCCGCGCGGTTCGGTTCCCATCAGCCCGCCGTTCGCAGCACCTCACTTGCCGGCCGTGTGGTTCGGCGTGTCGGCGCGGGTGTGCGACTCACGAAGTCGGCGCCGGCTCGGGTGATCATCACGGGAGCGATGCGGTCCGGGAACTGGTCGAGACGGGCGAACGCAACGCGCTGTTGTTCGTCGAGGTCAGGGGGCAACGAATCCGGGCACGCCCTCTTGGAAGGAGTTGGCCGCTCACGTGGCACTGCGGCCGCGTGAGCAGCCCTCGGGGACGACCGCACGCCGGCCGAATTCGACCCGCTGGAGAGCCGTGCCGCCGGTCAGTCTTTGCCCGCGGTCAGCGCGCCGACCGCGGCCCCCGCACCAGCTGCCAATAGCACCGCGGCCGGGGGGAACACCGGGGGCGGAACGTAGCGCACACCCCGAACGTCGGCGGTCGCCGGGTGCCGCACGTACCGCCCGTCGGTGGGCCGCGCGTGCCGGTCGAAGTCTCTCGCCAACCGGTCCAGTTGTTCTCGCAACTCGGAGCCGCGCATCGGTACCCCGTGGCCGGTGGCGGCCACCTCGGGGTCGAGGGCGGCCAGGGCCTGCACGGACTCGCCGGCGGCCTTCCAGTCGGTGGTGAAGTACGCGGGCGGACCGTGGATCGCCTGCGGCTTAAACAGGGCCGCGATCAGCGACTCCTGCTTGGTGGTTACGAACGCGTCGCCGGCGATCAGCACCCGGTCGGCGTCACGGAACAGCGAGACGTGTCCGGGCGTGTGTCCGGGCGTGTGAACCCAACGCCACCCGGGCAGGTACGGCACCCCGCCGTCATCGGGCAGGGCACGGACCCGCGCGCTCAGGTCGATACACCGGCGTGAATACAGCGGTGACAGGAGTGCCATCGCCCCGCCACCCACGGCGGGGTCCGGGGGTGGGTAGTCGGACCGGCCGGTGAGGTACGGCAGTTCCAGCGGGTGCGCGAACACCGGGGCGTCCCACAGTTCGGCGAGGGATTGAACGGAACCGACGTGGTCAAAATGCCCGTGTGTGAGAACGATCGCCGCCGGGCGGGCGCGCGGACCGAAGGCCGCCGCCGCTGTTGCCACGATCGCGGCCCCGGACACCGACAACCCGGCGTCTACCAGCACCCAGCCGCGGTCGGTGGAGAGCGGCGAACCGATCAAGTAGGCGTTCACGATCGACAGCGGCACGCGGAACACGTCTGGTGCGGGTTGTCGGTCTTCGCGTGTGGCCATCGCGCAGTCCTGTGAGGTGAATGACGGGTGGTGGTACAGCAAGCCGGGTGCCGACCCGATTGCTCAACCGGCGCCTTCTCCGTATGTCCCAGAACCGCGGGGAGTACAGCAGGCCCGCTACGCTTCCCGCGGTGGGCGTCAGCGGGCGGTCCAGGCGGGCGGGTCGCTACAAGGAAAAGAATCGTCCGACGCTTCCTCGACGACGTCTTCGATGAGTGTGCCGGCCGGGTGCCTTTCCTCCTTGGCAACCTGCGCAACGTGGTCGTAAATACCAGCGGTCACACCGGCCCCGTAACGCGCCAGGTGTGTGCTCCGCCGCTCCGTTCCCACCGCGTCTCGCCGGTGACGGAGCCCGCACCACGCGAGCCCCACGCCGGTTACTACAAGGCCGACACCGCCCCGGCGCCGCGAACACGCTCCGAGTGCGGCGATCAACCCACCAGCGGCAACTGCCAGGGCTCCCTTCTCACGGTCCGTCACGGTTATGTCCTCGTATTAAATTGGCCGATCTGCCCGATCGCACCCGGCCAATTTTTGCGAACTGGGCTGACGCAACAACGAGGCCAAGACTGTGGGCCGCCCCCTGTAATGTGCCCTTCGCCCGACGGGGCCGCGCGGAACGGGCACGAGGTCCCGTGGGCGCGTCGAGCTAATCCCGACCCGATGTCAGAAAAGTCCGCAAAAGGTTGCGTGGGCGGGGAACTGGCGCCGGCCTTGCGTTCCTACTGCCACGCATCGTCGCCGCTCGAACCACTTTTAGGCGTATTAAACATGACAACCGCAACCCAAATACCGCCCGCGCGGACGGTCAAAACGCGCCTCCCCGACGGGGCCAGCGGCGCCGCGCCGCACCCGCTGGCGACCGCTCTCGGCCTGTTCAGCCTCGGATTGGGACTCGCCGAAGCGCTCGCGCCCGGCACGGTGGCACGCGTGACCGGTGTTCGTTCTCCCGGTCTGCTGCGCGCGTACGGGCTGCGCGAGGCGTTCAGTGGGCTGGGCATCCTGACCAACGAGCGGCCCGCGTTCTGGCTGTGGACCCGGGTGGGCGGGGACGTGATCGACCTCGCCACACTCGCCGCCGCGTACTCCGACGCCACCCCGGCCGACCGCACGAAAATGCTCGTTTCGGCCGCCGCGGTACTCGGCGTCACCGCGCTCGACGTGCTGTGCGCCATCGAGCATTCCTGTTCACACAGTCAGTAACCCGCTCCAGGTGATGCGGCTTGACAAAAAATACACTTTTACGGAGCATCATATGAAGGCATTGTGTTGGCACGGCAAGGGCGATATCCGCTGTGACACCGTCCCGGATCCCAAGATTCAGGAGCCGACGGACGTCATCATCAAGGTCACGAGCACCTGCATCTGCGGGTCGGACCTGCACCTGTACGACCACTACATGCCCACGATGATGGAAGGCGACATCCTGGGTCACGAACCCATGGGCGAGGTGGTCGAGGTCGGTGCCGCGGTGACGAAGTTCAAGAAGGGCGACCGGATCGTGGTCCCGTTCGACATCGCGTGCGGCGAGTGCTGGTTCTGCCAGAAGCAGTTCTACTCGTGCTGCGACACCACCAACCCGAACGCCAAGCTCGCGGCCGAGGTGATGGGGCACGCGCCGGCCGGGCTGTACGGGTACTCGCACCTGACCGGCGGGTACCCGGGCGGGCAGGCCGAGTACATGCGCGTGGTGCGGGCCGAAGCGAACGCGCTGAAGGTGCCCGAGGGGATGCCGGACGAGCAGGTGGTGTTCCTGTCCGACATCTTCCCGACCGGGTACATGGCGGCCGAGAACGCCGGCATCGAACCCGGGGACACGGTTGCGGTGTGGGGGTGCGGGCCGGTGGGGCAGTTCTGCATCCGCAGCGCGTGGATGCTCGGAGCCGGGCGCGTGATCGCCATCGACCGGGTGCCCGAGCGGCTCAAGATGGCGCAAGACGCCCGGGCCGAGGTCATCAACTTCGACGAGGTGACCGTCTACGACCGGCTGCAGGAGTTGACCAAAGGGCGCGGGCCGGATCGGTGCATTGAGGCGGTCGGTTGCGAGGCCCACTACAGCGGCTACACCGACGCCATCTTCGATAAGGCCAAGACGCTCGTGGGCGTGGGCACGGACCGGGCGCACGCGCTACGGGAGGCGATCATGTGCTGCCGCAAGGCGGGCACG
>DASWYH010000490.1:0-1868 GCA_036405095.1 Gemmata sp.
TGGCGAAATCCCGCGACCAGCGCACCCCGGCCGAAGTCGCCCTGCTCGGAAACTTCGTTCGCGATAACGCCCCGGATCTCGCCCCGGACCGTGACGCCGTTGCCGCGGCGCTGAAGGCCCGAACGGACATCGAGAACGCGCTGCCCCGAGTCCTGATGACGCAGAGCGGCCCGCCGCGGGTGGTGCGCATCCTCCCGCGCGGCAACTGGCTCGACGACAGCGGGCCGGTCATGAAGCCGAACACGCCCGGCTTCCTCCCGCCGCTCCCGCCCCTGGCAGCGGGTCAGGGGCGGTACACGCGGCTCGACCTCGCGCGGTGGACCGTTTCGCCCGAGAACCCGCTCCCGGCGCGGGCGACCGCGAACCGCCTCTGGCGACTGTTCTTCGGGTACGGCCTCGCACGGTCGCTCGAAGAAACGGGCATCCAGGGCGAACAGCCCACGCACCCCGAGCTGCTCGACTACCTGGCCGCCGAGTTCCGGACCAAATGGGACGTGAAGGCGCTCGTCCGGCTCATGGTGCTTTCGGCCACCTACCGGCAGTCGTCGGTGGAGACGCCCGCGGTGCGCGAGCGCGACCCGCTGAACAAGCTGTTCGCGCGCCAGACCCGCGCCCGCCTCGACGCCGAGTTCATCCGCGACACCGCCCTCAGCGTGAGCGGGTTGCTGAACCCGAAGATCGGGGGCCAGAGCGTGAAGCCGTACCAGCCCGCCGGGTACTGGGCGGCGCTCAACTTCCCCACCCGCGAGTGGCAGAAGGACGCCGGCGACAAGGTGTACCGCCGGGGGATGTACACGCACTGGCAGCGCTCGTTCCCGCACCCGGCGATGGTCGCGTTCGACGCCCCGAGCCGCGAGGAGTGTACCTGCGACCGCGCGAAATCGAACATCCCGCAACAGGCGCTCGTGCTGCTCAACGACCCCGAGTTCGTGGAGGCCGCCAAAGCCTTCGCCGCGAAAGCGCTGAAAGAGGGCGGCGCGAGCGACGTGGTAAGAGTCGCGTGGGCGTTCGAGCGCGCCACCGGCCGGGCACCGAAGCCCGCTGAGGTAAACATCCTCGTTGAGGTGCTGAAGAAGCACCGCGAGCAGTTTACCGCGAAGCCCGGGGACGCGAAGCAGCTGCTCGGCGTCGGCGACGCGCCCCCGCCCAAAGACACGAAGCCCGAAGAACTGGCCGCGTGGGTGAGCGTGTGCCGCGTGATCCTCAACCTGCACGAGACCATTACCAAACCGTAACGGAGCAGCGATGAGCACCGAACCGCCCGCCCGCCCGGGTGCCGCAACCGCGATCATCGGCCCCGCCGTTCACGCGGTACTTCTGTTCGGCCTGCTGGGGCTGTACGTGGGGCGCGTGCCGGCCGCGAAGCGGACCTTTGACGAGTTCGGGATGACGCTCCCGTGGGTCACGCTGACCGTCATTCGCCTGTCGAACTGGCTGTGCGAGTACGGGTGGGCGCTGGTCCCGTTCGTCGTGATCGGGTGCGCCGCCGAATTCGTCATCACGTGGTGGTTCGGGGGCGCGAACCGGGCCGCCGCGGTGCTGTGGGTGGTGTCCGTCGCGGTGCTGCTGGGTGCCTTCGGCGCCCTGACCGTTTATTCGATCGAGCTGCCGATGATGAAGCTGCGGGAAGGACTCGCCCGCTGAACCCGAACCAACTGCCCCTTGAGATGCTGCTCATGAACGCCGACCTCCTCTCCGCGCTCCGCCTGCACCAGCGCCGCACGTTCCTCACGCAAGCGTGCCGCGGGGTGGGTGCCGTCGCGCTCTCTTCGCTGCTCCCGCGCGCGGTGGCCGGTGCCGGAGCCCAACAGCCGCCGCGGGGCGTGATTACCAAGCCACACGTTCCCCCGAAAGCCAAGCGGGTCATC
>DASWYH010000491.1:0-5534 GCA_036405095.1 Gemmata sp.
CCGATCCCGCTGAAGGAGACGCGCGGTGGTCATCACGGAAGTTCGCATCAAGCTGTGTGAGGAGAACAACGAGCGGCTGCTCGCGTTCTGCTCGGTCACCTTCGACAACGCCTTCGTTGTTCGGGATCTGAAAATCATTGAGGGCACGAAGGGCATCTTCGTGGCCATGCCGAGCCGCAAGTTGACGGACCGGTGCGGCCGGTGCAGCGGCAAGAACCACCTCCGGGCGCGGTTCTGCAACCAGTGCGGCACCCGCCTCGACGACCAGCGCGCGATGCGCGCCACCGACGGCCGCGCCAAGCTGCACGCGGACATCGCGCACCCGATCCACAGCGGGGCGCGGGAGCTGATCCAGTCGGCCGTGGTCGAGGCGTTCGCGAAGGAAAAGGAGCGGTCCAAGCTCCCGGGCTACGTCTGCACCTACGACGAGTTCGATTACGACGACGACGTCCCGGTGAGCTACGGCGGGATGGTGTCGGAAATGGGCAAGACGGTGAAGGCCCACGGCCCGCACACGGGTCCGAAGGGAACGCATTTCCACGGCACCGATGCGCCCGCCGAGATGGTGAAGAAGGTGGACGGGTTCGCCGACGGCATCGCGTGACGAAATGAGAGCCGGGCGAACACGTCGCATCCGTAACAAGCGGTGAGAGGAGGGAGCAGTAAACACCCTGTTCCCTGGCACTCGAAGCTGATCCCGGCCGCCGCGCCCTCTGCACGCGCGGGGTGACAAAGGGTGACGCTCCCGGCCACCCACAAAAAGCGGTCCGACCGTGCTCGCTCATCGCGCCTGTCGTCCGGATGGAGCCCGTTGAGGTTTACATCAGAAGTCGAACCGAGGGCCTTTTTGGATCGCCCCGATGTGGCCTCCCCCGGTGCGCATGACGTGCCGGGAGCGGCCCCACCCACCTCATGCAAGCACTTCCCTGACCACATTACCGTGAACGTCGGTGAGCCGGAAGTCGCGGCCCGCGTGCTTGTACGTCAGCTTCGTGTGGTCGAGGCCGAGCAGGTGCAGGATCGTCGCGTGCAGGTCGTGGATGTGAACCTTGTCCTCGGTCGCGTAGTAGCCGTAATCGTCCGTCGCGCCGTGTGAGTACCCGGACTTCACCCCGCCGCCCGCCAGGAACATCGTGAACGCGTGCGGGTTGTGGTCCCGCCCGTCCTTCCCCTGCGCCACCGGCGTGCGCCCGAACTCCCCGCCCCACACCACCAACGTGTCCTTCAACAGCCCCCGCGCCTTCAGGTCCGTGAGCAGACCTGCGATCGGCTTATCAACCTCACAGGCGTTGTTCGTGTGGTCCTTCTTCAAGTTGCTGTGCTGGTCCCACTTGTAGCTGTGCGAGCACTGCACGAACCGCACCCCGGCTTCAGAATAACGCCGCGCCATCAGGCACTGCCGACCGAAGTTCTCCGTGGCCCTGTCGTCGATGCCGTAGAGCTTCAAGGTTTCGGGCGACTCCTTCGACAGATCTTGCACCGCCGGGGCCGTGTTCTGCATCCGGAAGGCCATCTCGAACGACTGGAGCCGCCCGTCGGTCGCGGCGTCGGAACCGCCGGTGCGGTCGCGTTCCAGGCTCGCCAAGAGGTCGAGTTCCAGGCGCTGCTGTGACGCGGGCGTGGTGCCCTTCACGAACGGTACGCTCACCTGCGTGATCGGCGCGCCGGCGCTGCCCAGCGGGGTCGCCTGGTACGCCGCCGGCAGGAACGCCGAAGAGTAATTGTTCACGCCGCCGTGCGACAGTGTGGGGCAAATCGTAATGTACCCCGGCAGGTCGCGGTTCTCGGTGCCAAGGCCGTAAGTGACCCACGAACCCATGCTCGGCCGAACAAACGTGTCGCTCCCCGTGTGCAGTTCGAGGAGCGCCCCGCCGTGGCGCGAGTTCGACCCGTGCATCGACTTGATGAAACACAGGTCATCAACCTTCCCGGCGATGTGCGGGAACAGCTCCGACACCCATGCGCCGCTCTGGCCGTGCTGCTTGAACGCGAACGGCGACTTCAAGAGGTTCCCCGTCGCCCCCGACACGACCCGCGGCTTCGCAAACGGGAGCGGCTTGCCGTCGTGCTCGGCCAGCTTGGGCTTGTAGTCGAAGGTGTCCACCTGCGACGGCCCGCCGTGCATGAACAGGAAGATCACCCGCTTCGCCTTCGGGGCGAAGTGCGGCTTGCGGACCGCGAGCGGGTCGGTTTTTGCTGACATGCTCGGTTCCGCCGCCCGCGCCTCCGATGCGAGCAGATCGGCCAGCGCGAGCCAGCCGAACCCGAGCGCGGAGGAGCGGAGCAGCTCGCGCCGGGTGGCGAGCGAGGTCGGGTTCGGACGCATGTGCGGCTCCTCGCGTGCGGGTCGGTTCGTCTGTGGTGCCACCAGAGGCGGGTCGGCAACCCGGTCAGTTGTCGCCCTTCCGGCGGACACCGAACGCGGTGTGTTTGGCGGGCGCTTTCACCAGCTCGAATGGCGGGCGCCGGGAAAAGGCCCCGAACACCTCGTCGGTCCGCTTCACATCCAGTGTACCACGGTGTGCGTGGAGCAGATAGCGGAGCGCCAGCGGTTCCTTCCGGGTCGTCGGGCGCGGCCCGCCGAAACACACCGAAGCGGCCATCCACCCGTCCTCACGAACGTGCCACGCCGACGGGTGGCCGGGGTTCATCGGGTGGTCGAAGTAGGTGATCCCCTCTTTGTGGTCGCCCTGCGAGCCGCTGTAGTTCACCCACGCAGCGGGCTTGCCGAAGAGAGCCGGCTCGCCGGTCGCGCCCGCGCTGTTGGTGAGCGCCCCGCCGCCGAAGAACGCCGAGAGGGCCTTTGAAACCCGCACCGCGAAGAACCCGAAGCTGGTTTTCCCGAACTCCAGTTGCTCGGCGGTCGGGCGGAACGTTATCTGAATCTCGACGCACGTTTCGTGCTCCGGTCCGGGGAGCACCGCGGCGAACAGTTCCTGTTCCAGGAGGTCTTTCGGGTCGTGCCCATCGCCCCACCCGAGACGTACAGCCATGACCGCTTCCGCGTCGCCGTCCTGGTACGCGAGCCACTGTTTCTGATGGACGCGGGCGGTCGTCTCGTCGGACCAGAAGTTGACCCCGCTCACCTTCTCGTGAGCGAACCAGATCGACCGGTGGTGATCGTGGTTGGGCGCGCCGGGGTGCCCCATGCGGGTCAACGACTCGCCGGACGCCGGTCCCACGAACGGGTAGAAGAACGGGCGCGGGTACTGCGGCCCGAAGTGCCAGCGCAGGCGCTCGCCCCCGGCCACCCGGAAACTCACCTGGTGGTCCGGAAGCGGCAGCAGCGTGCAGCGCGGGGTCGACATCGCGGGACCTCCCGTACCGGGTGGGCGAGCGGTTACTTTTTCTCCGCCCCCGGAACGAACTTCAGCTCGGCCAGCCACGCCAGCGATTGCGCCTGCCAGGCGTCCCACATTGGTCCCTTGTACCCGTTGAGCCCGTGCCCGCCGGAGGCCAGTTCCAGGTACTTCGCCGGCACCTTGTGAGCCAGCAGGGCGTCATAAAGTGCCCTGCTGTTTTCGGGCACAACCACCTTGTCATCCTTCGCGTGAGCCAGGAACGCCGGCGGCGTCTTCGCCGTCACCTGCAACTCGTTGGAGAACAGCTTCACGCGCTTCTGGTCGGGCTGTTTGCCCAGGAGGTTGATCCGGGAGCCGCCGTGCGTCTTCTCGCCCATCGTGACGACCGGGTACACCAGGATCATGAAATCCGGCCGGCAGCTATGCTTCTCAACTGCATCGTCTGACTTGGGGTTGCCGGCGTCGAAATGCGTCCCGGCGGTCGAGGCCAGGTGCCCGCCGGCCGAGAACCCGATGATGCCGACCTTGGCCGGGTCGATGTCCCATTCTTTTGCGTGCGCCCGAACGGTACGAATGGCGCGCTGTGCATCAAGCAAGGGCACGAACGAACGCCCCTTGGGGAGCCGGTACTCCAGAACCACCCCCGTGACACCATGCGCGTTGAGCCACGTGGCGATCCCGTGCCCCTCGGCACCCGTGACGAGGCCGCCGTAGCCCCCGCCCGGACAGATGACCGCCGCGGCCCCGTTCGTCTTCTCGGGCCGGTGAACGGTGATCCACGCCTCGGCCTTCTCGAACGTTCCGTCACCGTTCGGCGCGTGCATGTTCCAGAGCTTCAGGCGCTCGGGTGCGGCCTTCTTGGGCGGGTCCGCAGCCCGAACGGCCGCGGCCCCAGCGACCAGAGCGCAGGCGATCAGAAACAAACGCGCGATAGTCATGGGTTTATCCGTCAAGGGAGAGGGTGAAAGCGGCGCTCTCAACCCGGTTTCGCGAGGTCCAGGAACACGATGTGCGACGGGTTGCCGACGGGGCTGTAGTGACCGGTGAAGGTGAGCCCGCCGGTGTTGCCGTTCACGCGAAACACCGTGACGTGATCCGCGCGCTGGTTGCAGCAGTAGAGGAACGTGCCGGTCGGATCAAAGCTGAAGCTGCGCGGGTAGTTCCCGCGCGTCCACTCGTCCCCGGCGTGCGTGAGCGTGCCCTTCGGCCCGACCGCGAAAATGCCGATGCTGTCGTGCAGCCGGTTCCCGACGTACACGAACTTGCCGTCGGCGGAAACCAGGATCTCGGAGCAGAAGTTGCTCCCCGCGAACCCGGCGGGCAGGGTCGAAATGGTCTGCCGCGCGGTCAGCACCCCGGTGTCCGCAGCGAAGTCGAACAGCACGACCGTCGAGCCCTCTTCCTGAACCGAGTAGAACCACCGGCCGTTAGGGTGGAAGTGGAAGTGCCGCGGCCCATCGCCGGGCGGGAGCGCCACGAACACCGGGTCGTTTGCGGTGAGCGTGCCCTTCTTGGCGTCTAACTTCCAGACAAATATCCTATCCAATCCCAGGTCCACATGGAGCACGAAGCGCCCGGCCGGGTCCGCCTGTATCATGTGCGCGTGGGTGCGGTCGTGGCCGCTGATCGCGAAGCTGCCCTTGGGCGCGTTCACCGCCTTCGTGGGGCCGATCTTCCCGGCGTCGGTCTTGATGTCAGTGGCGGGGCCGAGCTTGCCGTCTTCCATAATCGGCAGCACCGCGACCGACCCGCCGAAATAGTTCGCCACGAACAGGAACTTCCCCTCGGGGTGAAGGCTCACGTAGGTCGGCCCGGCGCCGCCGGAGGGGACTGTGTTGAGCAACTTCAACTTCCCGTCCGTCCGGTCGATGGCGAAGGCGCTGACCGTACCTTCTTTGTCTTTGCCCGTTCGGTCCGTTTCGTTGGCCGAATACAAGCGGGTGCCGGCCGCGTTCAGCGCGAGGCAGCTCGGGCTGGTGCCCATCTCATGGACCCCGGCACCCGTTAGTGCTCCCGTTGTTCGGTCCACTTTGAAGATGTGAATGCCGCGCCCGTTCCCCGGAGGGAGATCGACCTGAGTCGGGAGCGTGTCCCGGAGCGGGGAGCTGAATGTCCCGACGTAAGCGAGCAACGGTTTGTCGCCCCCTTCGGCACAGAGCGCCCCGCTCGCGAGGGGCACAGCCCCGGCGAGGGCCACAGAGCTTTTCAGGAACGAGCGCCGGGAGCGGTCGG
>DASWYH010000492.1:0-3017 GCA_036405095.1 Gemmata sp.
GGGGCGCCATGATGAAGCCGCGGCGAGCGGTCCCCGGTCCGGCGGGGACCGCGGGCACCGGCGGCGCGGCCGGAACCGGCTGGCCCGGCATCGGGGCACCGGGCCCGGGTTGCATCACGTACCCCGGCGCCGGCGCACCGGCCCCGGGCTGCATCACGTACCCCGGCACCGGCGCGGGAGCCGGCTGCGTCACCGGGACCTGCGGGGCGAACCCCGGTTGCGGGAGCGCCGGTTGCGTCGCGCTCACCGGCATCACACCCGCGGGCTGCTGGTTCGGCCACAACTGCGGGGCGCTGGCCCCCGGGTTGCCGGTGAGCGGCGGGGCCTCGTTCGCCCCCGGCGCGCCCGGGGCCGGCTGCCCCGGCATCGGGGCGAACTGCTGCGCGGGCATCATCGGCAGGATCGCGGCGCCCGTCGGCGGGGCCGAGTGGAACTGCGGCTGGGTGCCCGGCGGGATGTAGGTGCCCGGCTGCGGCTGCACCGTCCCCGGTTGCAGGTACGCCTGGGGCGCGGCGCCCGCCTGGGGCGCGCCCCCCGGCTGCGCCGTGCCGTCGAGCGGGACCGGGGCGTTGAAGGTGCCGAAGTACGCCGGCCCCGGGTTGAAGCCCGGCTGCCCGAGCGGGTTCCCGACCGGAACCGGGCGCGCGCCCTGCGACGCCGGCCCCATCACCTCGCCCCCGTGCTTGTGGGCCGCCAGCACATCCGGCAGGCACCACTTCAGCTTCCCGGACTCGTCGGCCAGGATGCGGGCCTGGTCGTACTCGCTCCGCACGATGTGCGGGGTCATGATGACCAGGATCTCCCGCTTCGCGATGTTGTGCGTGCGGTAGCGGAACAGCGCCCCCAGGTACGGGATGTCCTTCGCATACGGGATCCCCACCTCGTTCCGGCTCTCCGACTTGCTGATGAGGCCGCCGAGCACGATCGTCTCGCCGTCGGACGCCAGAACCGTGGTCTGCACCACCTGCTGGTTGAACACGGACGCCTGGATGCCGCCCACACTGATGGTGCCCGGCTGCACGCTGGACACCGACGGCTCCACCCGCATCAGCACCTTGCCGTCCGGGTTCACCCGCGGGGTGACCCGGAGCGTGATACCGATGTCCTGGTAGGTGATGCCCTGCTGCGCCAGGCCGCCGGTCGCGAGCGTGGTGGTGGTCGCGATCGGGAAGCTCTGGCCCACGTTCACGTACCCGGTCTGCTGGTCGGCCACCTGGATCTGCGGCCGGCTCAGCACGTCCACCCGGCCCTGCTGCTGGAGCGCCCGGACCAGGAGCGAGAACGTGTCGCTGGACGCCGAGAACACGAACCCGCCGACCCCCTGGGTGAGCGACTGGCGCCCGACCCCGAGGTTCCCGAGCCCCTGGAACCCGACGATGCTGTTGCCCACGTTGTTCCCGGCCGGGAGCGCCGTCGTGGTGTTGAAGTTCAGCGTCGTCCCGCGGCCGAACAGCACCGGGCTCTGCAACCCGACCTCGACCCCGAACTCCTGCGTGTTGTTGAGCTGCACCTCGGCGATGGTCACCTGGATCACCACCTGCGGGGGCTGCGCGTCGATCTTGTCGATGATCCGCTTGATCTCGCCGTAGTACTCGGGCGTGGCGGAGATCAGGACCGTGTTGCTGACCGGCTCGGCGATCACCACCACGCTCCGCTGGAGCTGCTGGAACGCGCTGTTGAACTGCGCCCCGGTGTAGATCGCCAGCGCCTGGGTGAAGAAGTTCTGCACCGCGGTGGCCACGTCCGCGGCGGCGGCGTTGCGGAGCTTCACCACCTCGTGGTAGCGGCCCTGCACCTCGGCCCCTTCGAGCCGCGCGATGATGACCCGGATCGTGTCGAGGTCGTTGAGCGAGCCCGCCACCAGGATGCTGTTGGTGCGGTCGTCCACGGACAGCCGCAGGTCGATCAGCGAGGCCCCGTCGGACGGGTTCGGGCTGATCGTCAGCAGCGGCCGGGACTGGGGCGTCTGGTTCAGCCCCTGCTGCTGGAACCCGCCCTGGGTGGCGGTCCGCCCCTGGCTGGTGAACAGTTGCGCGATCAGGTTCGCGGTGAGGGTCGCGTCGGCCCCCTTCGAGAGCCGGAACACGTTCACATAGGACCGGGCCGCGGCGACCGTGTCGAGGTTCTCGATGAGCCGCTCGATGAGCTGCATCGTCTCGGTCGGGGCCGCGATGATCAGCGAGTTGATCCGGGCGTTCGAGACGATGTGGACGTCTTCGAGGAACCCGGTCTCGTAGGTCTTCCCGTCCCGGGCCGAGTAGAACCGGATCGCGGTCGTCTTGGTGTGCAGCCCGCCCGCGCTCCCGGTCCCGATGGTCGGGATCAGGGCGTTGATCTGGGCCACCTGCGTGGCCCCGAACTGCTGGCCGATCTGCTGCCCGATCTGGCCGAGCTGGTTCTGCTGGCCGAGCTGGTTCTGCTGGCCGAGCTGCCCCCCGGCCGCCCCGCCGGTGAGGCCGAACGCCGCCGCCCCGCCCGCCGCTTGCGCCTGGGGGCTCGTGAACGTTTGCTGCGCCAGCGGGTTCAGCACGTTCGCCGTGAGCGCCTGGCTCAGCACCTGCCCCAGCTCGTCCGAGAGCGCGTTCTTCAGCTTGAAGATGCGCAGGTCGTTCATCGCCTTGGACACCGACTGGTCCATCATCGTGATGAGGTCTTCGGCGTCCTTCAGGTCGGCCGGGCCGCCCTGCACGAACACGGTGTTGCTGGCGATGTCGAACGTGACCCGGAACTGGTTCTTGGTGAGCGGGTCGCCCGGGTAGCGCGTGTTCCAGAAGTTCTGGAGCTGGGTGGCGACGATCTGGGCCGACGCCTTGCGCAGGCGGAACGCCTTGAACGGGGCCGTCTGCGGCTGGTCGAACCGCTTCAGCTCCTTCTTCACGTCCTCGAACCGGCCCTCCGGGGCGATCAACAGGATCGAGTTGAACCGCGGCAGCGCGAGGGCCGCGACGTTCTGCGACCCGGCGGCCCCGGCCTGCTGGCCCCCGAACCCGCCGAACCCGCCGCCGAACCCGGTGTTG
>DASWYH010000493.1:0-4609 GCA_036405095.1 Gemmata sp.
GTGAACACACCATCCCCAGCGCCTCTTTGAGCGTTAGCCCCGCGAGTTGCTCCCAGGCGGGGTTCGCGTAGCGCAGCCGCTTACTCTTCCCCAGTACGAACACCGGAGTTGCGGAGTGGTGGAAGAAGGCGCGCCACGCGAACCCGCCGGACCCGCGCGGGCGCCCCTTTCCTGGCGGCGGATTCGAGGAAGTGGACATGGTGAGTGGAAGTCAGGAGCGAGGGTAGCGCGGAATATGGAGTCGGAAGAACCGGCTTTTTCGCTCGTCACCGAATGGTTCATTCGGTTTACGGGCCGGCGGAAGTAGGAGCGACCGGTTCGTTCGTTGCGCCGCCTTTCATTCTGATCTGTCATTAATTTTAACAACAGGTTGATCAGTGGAACACGGATTTGGAAGAGAGTGCGCCTCTCCTGTCTTCAAAATCTGTGTTCCTCTGCGCAATCTGTGGATAAAACTCTTCTTCTTCGTTTACTTCGCGGCGAACAGCGACGCGACGAAGTCCCAGTTCACGATGCCGAACCAGGCGTTCACGTAATCGGCGCGCTTGTTCTGGTACTTCAGGTAGTACGCGTGTTCCCACACGTCGCACCCGAGCAGCACGGTGTCGCCGTTGGTGACCGGGTTGTCCTGGTTCGCGTGCTTCTGGATCGCGAGCGGCTTGTCCTTGCCCTTCACCAGCCACGCCCACCCGCTCCCGAACTGCCCCGTCGCCGCGGCGGCGAACTCCTTCTTGAACCCGTCCAGGCTGCCGAAGCTGGCGTCGATCGCCTTCAGGAGTTCGCCCTTCGGGGCGCCGCCGTCCTTCTTCATCATCTGCCAGAACAAGGTGTGGTTCAGGTGCCCGCCGCCGTTGTTGCGGACCGCCGTCTGAAGCTCCGCCGGGAGCTTCTTGTAGTCGCGCACCAGTTCCGCGATCGGCTTGGCGAGCAGTTCCGGCTTGCCCGCGAGCGCCTTGTTCAGGTTGGCCACGTAAGCGGCGTGGTGCTTGTCGTGGTGGATCTCCATCGTCTTGGCATCGATGGCCGGTTCGAGCGCGTCGAACGCGTAGGGCAGTTTGGGCAGCGTGAAGCCCTTGGCGTCGTCGGCGCGCCCGAGGGTGGGGAACACGATGGCGGCGGAACCAGCGGCGGCGGAACGGAGCAGTTCGCGACGGTTCAGCATGATGGTCCTTGCATTGTGGGTGAGGCGAGCGGGATGGGCGCAGATGCATCGTAGCGACCCGCGTGCCGTCACGCCACCGGCTCGCTGAGAAGGTTGAGAAGTGGGAGCCAGTAATCCGGCACCGGGGCTTCGATTATCAGCTCCTGTTTGGTGAACGGGTGCTCCAGTGTGAGCCGCCGGGCGTGCAGCGCGATGACGCGGTCGCGGTCGAGTTCGGCGGGCGGCCCGAACGCGCGCGGGCTACCGTACAGGGCGTCCCCGATCACCGGGTGCCCGCGCCACGCGGTCTGCACGCGGAGCTGGTGCATCCGGCCCGTGAGCGGGTGCAACTCGATGTGTGTGTGTGCCCGGAACAGCTTGATAACGTGGTACTCGAGCGTGGCGAGCTTCGCCCCGGGTTCGCCCTCGGCCCCGCGCTCGGCCCGGGGCTCGTTTTCGACCTTCCGCACCCAGTCGTCCCACACGCCCGCACCGGGTGAAACGTTCCCTTCGACCAGCGCCCAGTACACTTTCCGCACGCTGTGCCGCTCGAACTGCGCGTGGACCCGCTGCGCGGCTTTTGTGTTCCGGGCGAAACACACGACCCCGCTCACGGGGCGGTCGAGCCGGTGCGGGACCCCGAGGTAGACCCCTGCGGGCTTCTGGAACTTCTCCTTGATGTACCCCTTCACGAGTTCTTCGAGGTTGGGGACCCCGGCGGGCGCCTGCGTGAGCAGCGGAGCCGGCTTGTTCACGACGACGAGGTGGTGGTCTTCGTAAAGAACCTGGAGCGGGGGCGGCGGTGCGGTGGTGTCGGTCATGGTTCGCGGAGGCCGTGGTTCTTCGCCCGAAAAAAGGTCGCGCCAGAACCGGAGGTGTGGTTCTTGATAGGCGCCCGGTGCCGGCACCGCAACTTACACGAGTGGAACCGTCTTGCCGGGCTTCAGGTCGATCACCTGAAGTTCCAGCTTGCGCGAGCCCTTCCACTCGTTGATCTTCGGCGTGAACGCCAGACAGCAGTCCCCACCGGCGCTCATCAGTTCCTCCATCCGGTCCGCCATCCCCCACGCGACACAGCGTATCGTGGTGTCGCCCTGGCGCACCCGGAAGTCCATGTGTCGCTGCACTTCGCCGGTCCCGATGAGGCGCGCGGCTTCCACCTTGAGCCCCGACGCCAGGAACTTGGGTCTCGGGTTGCCGGCGCCATACGGTTCGAGCTTGTCGAGGTCGTTGAGCAGTCCGAACGTGAGCGCCGAGAGCGGCACCTCGGCATCAAGTGTAAGCGTTTGCGCCGGTGCGCCGCCGGGATAGTGGTTCGCGACGTATGCGTTGAACCGCTCGCGCAGGAGCGGGATGCGCTCCGGGCGCACCTTGAACCCGGCCGCCGCGGCGTGCCCGCCGTGACCCTCCAGGATGTCGTCGCACGCGACCAGCGCCGTGTGGAGCGCGAACCCGGGCACGCTCCGCCCCGAACCCGTGGCGACCGCTTCGTTCGGCTGCATCGCGATGACCAGTGCCGGGCGCCCGAAGTAGTCCACGAGGCGGCTCGCCACGATCCCGACCACCCCGGCGTGCCACTCGGGGGCGCCGACCACGATCGCCGGGTCGTTCGCGAACTGCTCCTCGACCAGCTCCTTGGCGGCCTGCGTGTACTTGCGCTCGCGGGCCTGCCGGTCCCCGTTCTGCGCTTCGAGCTGCTGCGCCAGGAGCGCCGCTTTCGCGACCGAGGTGGTCGTGAGCAGCTCGACGGCCCAGCTCGCGCACCCGAGCCGCCCGGCCGCGTTGAGCCGGGGGGCGAGTTTGAACCCCACGTCCTCCGCCGTCAGCACCTGATCGGGCTTCACCCCGCTCGCGTCGAGCAGCGCCTTGAGTCCCACCGACGGTTTCGCTCTGATCCGCTCCAACCCGTGGCGCACGAACACCCGGTTCTCGTCCCGTAAGGGCACCACGTCCGCGACGAGGCCCAGGGCCGCGAGCCCCACGGCATCGAGTAGCACCTCGCGCAGCTCCGGCGGTACTTTCTCGGTCCCGCCCGCGCGCTGGGCCACCGCCCACGCGAGCTTGAACGCGACCCCGGCCCCCGACAGGTCGCCGAACGGGTACGGGGTGGGGGCCTGCAGCCGCGGGTGAACCAGCACGTCCGCGAGCGGCAGCATCGGGCCGTCGAGGCCCATCTTCATTTCGTGGTGGTCGGTGACAATGAGTTCCAGTCCGATGTCGCGGGCGGTCTGCGCTTCCGCGAGGCTCGCGATCCCGCAGTCCACGCTGATGACGAGTTGCACGCCGCTCTGCTTGAGTTCGTGCAGCCGCTCGGAGTTCAGCCCGTACCCTTCCGAGAGCCGGAGGGGGACGTGGAACTGAACGTCCGCGCCGAGCTTGCCGAGGACGCGAAGCAGGATGGCGGTGCCGGTCACGCCGTCCACGTCGTAGTCGCCGTACACGCAGATGCGGCGCTTCGCGGCGATGGCCTGAACCACGCGCTCGGCGGCCTCGCGCACGCCCGGCAGGTCGAGCGGCGGGTGCAGGGCCGCGAGCGGCGATTCGAGGAACCGGCGGGCCGCGGCGGCGTCCTTCACGCCGCGGTTGTAGAGCAATTGCGCCACCACCGATGACACGCGCGCCGTGCCCGCGAGCCGGTTCGCGCCGGGGTCGGTCGGGAGCAGGTGCCACTGTTTTTCCGCACGCGCCACGGTGTCGGCCCTCACTTGCGTCACGGTATGGACTCTTATTTAGAACGCTTGTTCACTGCCTCGGCAAGTCCAACTCCGCCCCGACCCGTTCCGGTGCCACCGGCGCGCGCGGCAGATCCGGCCGGCGCGCCGCTCCCGTCACCTTCCGCGCCACCGCGCCCCCGGGAGCAAATTTGGTTCACTTTCGCGATTCGTCGGTTCACGAACCGGTCACGCACGCGACGATGCGAGTGATGCCTAACTGGCCCCACTGCAACTTCCGCACTCGGAGGATACTCACCATGAACGCCGCGTTCCTGCTCATGTCCACGGCCGCACTGGCCGGGGCCGACGCCACCCCGCCGGCCGCTCCGGCTCCGGTCGTCATTAGCTCCGGCGCCGGGTGCAGCAACTGTGGCCCCGTGGTCGCGGCGCCCTGCGGCGACTGCGGCAAGACGAAGATCGGGCTGTTCGACAAGCTCAAGGCCCGGTTCGGCGGGCTGGGCAAGAAGTCCCACGACTGTGGTTGCGCCCCGGCTCCGGCCCCCGCGCCGTGCGACCCCTGCGCGACCACGGTGGCGGCCCGTCCGAACCTGTTCGACAAGCTGAAGTCGCGGTTCGGTCACAAGAAGTGTGACACGTGCGGGCCGGTGTGTGACCCGTGCGGCGCGGCCCACCTGATGCCCGCGCCGACCACGGCGACCACGCCGCCGGTTACGACCCCGCCGAAGGAGATGCCGAAGCCCAAGGATACCCCGAAGGGCAACACCAGCCTCCCTGTGGCGCCGGTCACCGGGGC
>DASWYH010000494.1:0-3977 GCA_036405095.1 Gemmata sp.
TAGACCTTATTCACGATAAGCGGAACTGCTTGGCAGCATTGGGTTTACGTCAATCGCTCCGGGCAAGCTGCAAGAGCAATGCCAGCAACGATTTAAGTGCGTTTCAAGCCCTTATCGTGAATAAGGTCTAGTGAGCCAAACATGAAGAGAACCGAGCTCCGGGGTTTGAAGGGCACGCGGAACGGAGTGGAGCCCGTACTGGGCGCTGACCGCGGGCGGTCTTTACACCTATCACTCCTTTCGAGATCCGACCCATAATAGGAACGCGCCGAGCAACCCGAACACGACCACGGAGGCGATCTTCGCGCCCGCTACCTCATCGGGCCTCCACTCCTTCTTGCCGCTCGTGGCGCTGACCTCGCCGAAGATGTGGTGTCCCAGGTTCAGAGCGTGCTGAAGTTCCGGCACGAACGCGAAGAACGCGATGAGCAGCCCGCACAACGTCCCGCCCGCAATGTACCCGCTCGCGAGCAGCACCCCGGGGCTAGTTTCCGATTCCGCCTCGCTCCTGGAGCCCCCGCGGATCTTGTCGGACACCAGCCGGAGCATCCCCCCAACGAAGATCGGGGTCGAGGCGCCGAGCGGCAAATACATGCCCACGGCGACCGGCAGCGCAGACACGCCACACAACTCCAGCGTGACCGCGATCAGCGCGCCGGCGATGATGAGCGACCACTCCAGTGTCCCGTTGAGGATACCCTGAATGATGTTGGCGAACAGCCGGGGGGTCGGCGCGGTGAACTCCTTCGGCGCGTCCGCACCGTTGTCCATCTGCTTCTCTTCTTGCGAGATCGGTACGTCGGCGCGGTACACCGGCTTCCCGTCCGCGGCCACGAGGTAGCGGCCCGGTTTCAGCTTCTCGTGTTCCCCCGCTCGGACGTGAACGACCCGATACTCCTGCGTGTCGAGCAGGTCGCCCGAATCGTAGGGGCGGCCGGGCTTCTCAACCGGCGCATCAGCCGGTGCGTTCAGCACCGTGTCGGTGGGAACCCCCTTCTTCGTGTAATGGACCCCGGCCGCGTTCAGGAGCAGCATCGTGCCGCCGATCGCCAGCGCCGACGTGACCGCGCCGATCAGAATCGCCCATTGCTGCTTCGACGGGGTGGCCCCGACGAGGTAGCCGGTTTTGAGGTCTTGTGAGGTGGTGCCGCCGTTAGAGGATGCGATACACACCACCGCGGCAACGGTGAGTGCGGTCAGCATCGCGCCCGGCCCGGTGCGCCCGAGTACGAGGAAGATCAGGCAGACCAGCAGGAGCGTGGCAATGGTCATCCCGGAGATCGGGTTCGAGGAGCTGCCGACTTCGCCCGTGAGCCGGCTCGATACGGTCACGAAGAGGAACCCGAAGAGCAGGATCATGCTCGCCCCGAGCAGCCCCTGGAGGCTCAGACCCAGTCCGAGTTGGGGGACGAGCGCGAGCACCAGCACCAGCGCGACGCATCCCCACAGCACCACGGACATCGGCATGTCGCGCTCGGTGCGCACGACCGCGGTTCCGGTCCCGGCGGCGCGCGCGGCGCGCATGTCGCGGAGGCCGCCGGTGATCGAACTGATGATGAGCGGCAGCGCCCGGAACATGCTGATGATGCCCCCGGCCGCGACTGCCCCGGCGCCGATGTACCGCAGGTACGTCTTGCGGATGTCGTCCGGCCCCATGTTGCGGATCAGCCCGGAGTTGGTCCCGTCGTGGGGCTCGTTCGGGGCCCACACCGCCGGCGCGACCGGCTCCGCGAGCTTCTCACCGAAGGTTGCAATAAGCGGCCCCAGCACGAAGTACGAGAGCACCGCGCCGGCGATCATCAGGGACGCGATCCGCGGCCCGATCAGGAACCCGACGCCCATCAGCTCCGGCGACAGCTCGCCGCTGATCTCCCCGCCCTTCAGCCCCGATTTTGCGCCGCCGGCCTCCGTATACAGCTTTTCGGCCGGTTCGGACGCCCACAACTTGCTGGACGCGGTCAGGAACTTGTGGACCAGCGCGACGCCGAACCCGATGAACACCATCTTCGCCGTCGCCCCGCCCTTCTCGCCCGCGACCAGCACCTCGGCGCACGCGGTCCCTTCGGGGTAGATCAGCTTGCCGTGCTGTTTCACAATGAACGCGCGGCGCAACGGGATCATCATCAGGATGCCCAGCACCGCGCCGAGCACGGACACGGTCATCACGCGCACCGGGTCCATCTCGAACCCGAGTAACAGCAGCGCGGGCATCGTCACCCCGACCCCGAACGCGATGCTCTCGCCGGCGCTCCCGGTGGTCTGGACCACGTTGTTTTCGAGGATGGTCGCCTTGCGCACGTTGAACGCTTTCGAGAACGCCCGGAACAGCGTGATCGACAGCACCGCGATCGGCACCGAGGCCGACACCGTCAGCCCCACTTTCAGCACGAGGTACAGGGACGACGCGCCGAAGATGATGCCCAGCACCACGCCCGTGAGCACGGTCGGCCAGGTGAACTCCGGCAGCGCTTCGCCCGGCGGGACGAACGGCTGGTGCGGGGCTTCGGGCGAACCGGGAGCGGGGGGCTTTTCAGCGGACATACTTCCGTCCGGTGTGAGTGGGTCTAACGCGGCGAGGTGAAGCCACAGCTTACACGCGGACGAAACGAAGTGAAGCCCGAGTGTAACCTCGGAAGGAGTTAACCAACTCCGGTCATGGAACTATTGCCACCGACCACGGGAAGGTTTTTGATTGCGATCATGAACGACCTCCCAAATTCAAAATGCCCGAATCCTTTTCATTTTTGAACATACTCTGAGCTCGACTGATGCCAATTCTGGGGCCGCCCGTGGCGGGGTATCATGAGGGTTGCCGAAGGTCTCGTGGCCCTCGCCCACGGACGGCTTGCCGTGATTCTACCACCCGAAGCTCAGGCGCTGGTCTCGGTTCTGGTGCCCCATTTTACGACCCCCACATCCCAGCAGTTCTCGGTTCTGCTGGTCGGAGCCCTGGTGACCACCGGTCGGCGAACCGTGGCGAACCTGTTGCGCGCGCTCCGACATCTGGCCCCGGGGCACCCCACCGACTACCAGCGGGTGTTGTCCCGCGCCCCGTGGTCGGGACTCGGGCTCGGGTGCGCCCTCATGCGGTTCGTGCTCGACCACCTGCTTCCCGATGGCCCGGTGCGGTTGGTCGGTGACGACACCGTGGACAGGCACACGGGACCACACGTGTGCGGCAAGGCCCGGCACCGCGATGCCGTGCGCTCGTCGCACTCGTACACCGTGTTCCGGTACGGGCACACGTGGGTCGTGTTGGCGGTCCTGGCGAAGTTCCCGTTCGCCACCCGCCCGTGGGCCCTGCCGGTGCTCATCGACCTGTACCGGTCCGCGGATGACGATCGGAAGCGGAGCCGGCCGCGCCCCGGCCCACATCATGTGCGGCCGGTTGCGCCTGCTGCGGATCCGGTTCCCGGACCGAGCGTTCGTATTCGCCGGGGATTCCGGGTATGGCACCCACGACGTGGCTCGGTTCTGCGACCGCCACCGCGCGCCCCTCACCCGGGTCAGCAAGTTACACCCGGACGCGCGCCGGTTCGATCCGCCCCCGCCGTATGCGGGTAAGGGGCGGCCTCGGGTGAAGGGGGCCAAGCGGTTCGAAGCGGAGCGCGACATCCTAAAACGAGCCACGGCGGCCTCCGCCACCCAGATCAAGTGACGTTCGCCTGGATCGAGGAACGCAAGGACGGGTGGTCGGTCACGCAGTTGTGCGACGCGCTTGGGGTGTCGCGTTCGGGCTACTATGCCTGGCTCCCCCGCAAGCCCAGCGGCGCCCAGACGCGACGCGAGGAGTTGACCGCCGAGGTGAAGGCGACCCACGAAGAGGTGAAGGCCCGGTACGGGAGCCCGCGCATCCACGCCGAGTTGGTGGCCAACGGGCACGGGTGCAGCGCGCACTTCGTGGCGAAGGTCATGGGCGAAGCCGGGATCGCCGCGA
This sequence comes from Gemmata sp., assembly GCA_036405095.1. GTDB lineage: Bacteria > Planctomycetota > Planctomycetia > Gemmatales > Gemmataceae > Gemmata. Next base: position 3,938 of record DASWYH010000494.1, read on the forward strand.
AGACCAAGCGGAAGTTCCGCCGGCCGACGGACTCGAACCA
>DASWYH010000495.1:0-2557 GCA_036405095.1 Gemmata sp.
GCTCCGCTCCGAGTTCGGCCTTCACGCGCTCAACGGTAACGGCCGGTGCCCAGACCCCGCGGGAGAACACCTTGCGCCCGCGCTTCTGAGCGACCGACCAGCTCTCGCCCGCGGCCCGCACGCGGCGCGTCAGCGCGGCGTCCCCGGGCGGGACCAGCACCCAGTTGTCGGGCACCGTGAGCACCGCGCCGTCGGGGGCGCGGACGGTGTTCGGGGTCGGGCCGGGCGCAAACGGAGCTTGTGGCGGCGTTGGAGACATGGATTATTCATCGGCCGGTGCGGCTCCGACCTTCAGCGCGGATCGACTTCGGGGCGGACGATCCGTCCATTGCCGGCCCGTTAAGAGCGCAGAGCGCGAATGTGCTTGAACCGCCCCCGGCCCGTGTGAAACAATGCCCCGGCGGTGAACCCCCCACCGACGGTCACGGAACCTGGAATGAGCGAACCAACCGACCCAACAGCCCGCGGACGGCACCTGCTCGCGCAGGGACAGTTCGCTGAAGCGCTCGCGGCCTTCGACGCGGCCCTCGAAACCACCCCGACCCCAGAAGCACACGCCGGGCGCGGGGCCGCGCTGTTCGGCCTGCGCCGCCACTCCGACGCGGCCGAAGCATACGATTCGGCCCTCGGGGGCCGGCCCGACGAAGTCGAATGGTGGCTCGGGCGCGGGCTCGCGCACTACGAGAACAGCGACAACGAACTCGCCGCCGATGACCTCGATGCGTTCCTCCGGGCGCGCCCCGGCCACGCCGAAGCGCTCTCGTACCTCGGCGCCACGTACATGTGCCTCGACCTCCACGACCTCGGCTACGATCTCGTGGCGGAGGCCCTGCGCATCGACCCGGAACTCCCCTCCGGGCACTTCCACATGGGCCGCCTGTTGCAGCAGTTCGGGATCGACGACGGCGCGCTGGAATCTTACTCCGAAGCGATCCGCCTCGACCCGAACTACCCCTACCCCTACGAGTGGCGTGCGGGCATCCTGGAGAGCCTCGACGAGCCGGACCGGGCGCGCGCCGATCGCGACCGCTCGCTCGCCCTGTTCCCGACCGCGAGCGGCTACCACCGGTGCGGCCACATGTGGGCCGGGCGCGACGACTTCGACCGCGCCATCGCGTCGTTCAACGAGGCCGTGCGGCTCGACCCGCGCAGCACCTACCACCTGAACTGCCGCTCCCGCGTCTTTTTCGACTGGGGCGAAGTGGACAAATGGGACGCCGACCAGGAACAGATTCTCCGCATCAACATCGAAAACGAAGGGGGCGACGTGAACGCGGTTCTCGAGCAGCGGATGGCGACGTTCAACACCATTCAGGAGCACTTCGGGGCGGCCCCGCTCGACAGCGTGGAGGTGACGACGCGCGAGTTCCCCGGGCGGGTCGGTGCGGACCTGCAGCTCGCGCTCGACCGGCTCGCGGGCGGCGGGTTCGAGGTGCCGCATTTCTGGGCGGCCCGGCAGGGCGGCTCGCCGGTGCAGGACTTCTCCACGCTCTACACCCGCGACCGGCGCAACCCGCCCACCCCCGTTCCACCCGAGTACATCGAGATCAATGTGGGCACCGACGAGCCGGTGCGGTGCCTGAAGTTCGGGCTGTGGCTCCTGCGCCACGGCGGCGCGAACTTTCTGGTGATGCTCGACACCCAGAACCACCGAGGCATCCACTTCCAGGTGGCCGCGCCGAAGGGGGCCGCCGGGCAGGCCGCGACGCAGGCCTTTTTCCGCTACCTCGAAGAGGCCATTGAGAAGGGGTCGTGCTACCGCGGCAAGATCCTGTCGCTGGACCACCAGTCGTCGTACTCGGGCGAGTCCTACGGCATCCTGGTTCACAAGATCCGCCCGGTGCAGCGCGACGAGGTGATCCTCCCGCCCGCCACGCTCGCGCTCCTCGAACGGAACGTGATCCAGTTCGTGCGCCAGCGCGCCCGGCTCCGGGAGTTCGGGCTCATGACCAAAAAGGGGCTGCTCTTCTACGGCCCGCCGGGCACCGGAAAGACGCACACGATCCACTACCTCGCGCGCGGCATCGAGGGGCAGACCACGTTCCTCGTCACCGCCGAGCAGGTCGGGATGCTGAGCGAGTACATGACGCTGGCCCGGTTGTTCCAGCCCAGCATGGTCGTGATCGAGGACGTGGACCTGATCGCCCGCGACCGCCTCACCATGCACTCCGCGGGCGAAGAGGCGCTCTTGAACAAGTTGCTCAACGAGATGGACGGGCTCAAGCCGGACACGGACATCATGTTCGTGCTCACCACCAACCACCCGCAGAAGCTCGAAGCCGCGCTCGCGTCGCGCCCCGGGCGCATCGACCAGGCGATCGAGTTCCCGCTCCCCGACGAGGACGGGCGCGCGAAGCTGGTGCGGCTCTACTCGCGCAACGTCGAGGTGCCGGACGCGGTCGCGGCGGCGGTGGTGAAGAAGACCGACCGCGTGAGCGCGTCGTTTATCAAAGAACTCATGCGGCGCGCGACGCAGTTCTATCTGGAGCGCGAGGGCACCGGGCCGCTGGAGCTGCGCGACGTGGAAGAGGCGCTGGAAGAAATGCTGTTCAAGGGC
>DASWYH010000496.1:0-4188 GCA_036405095.1 Gemmata sp.
CCGCGCCACCGAAGCGGCTCGGCCCGTGGCACGCGCGCCCTGTGGGTGCTACCCGCGGAACACTCAGCTCGACGACGGCGGCGCGATGGACGAGCCGACGAAGGAGAACGTGCTGTTCGCGTTGGAGCCCAGGGTGGTGATGGCGGCGATGCACACCACCACGATCAGGGCCAGCATCACCGCGTACTCAACGGCCGTCGGGCCGTCTTCCGCCTTCAGGAACGCCACCAGGTTTTTCGTCAAACCGCGCATGACCCGATCCCCCGTTGTGAAGAAGTAAGGAAGCTGTCCGGCGGCGCGCCGGGTTCCCCGCCCCGCGCGCCGCACCGATCCCAAAACCCGCTCACGAGCCCGAGCCGCCGGGCTTGACGCCCTGCAAGCTCAAATTGTTGTACATCCCGCTCGTCGTGCCGCCGATGTTGCTGACCGCCGCGACAACTACCACGATGATCAGCGCCAGAATCACGGCGTACTCGACGGCGGTCGGCCCGTCCTCCCCTTTCAGGAAGGTGACGACCCTTCGCGTGAACCGGCCGAGCATGACTTTCTCCGTGTGCGGCGCGAGCCGGCTGGTTGCCGGGTCGGTCACGCGGGCGTCGTCACCGGTCGTCTCTCCGTTACCGGATCCGCCGGCCCACCGGGCACGCGGGCGTGCTCTGGTGCCACGGGAACCGACAACCGAAAACCACCGGGCCGTCGTCTCGAACCGAGCCGGCATTGCCAGACGACCCGTTCACACTCGAACCGTAGAGCGCGCGCCCGGGGTGTCAAATTTCCGTGACGGTCATTTCCGACGACCTTGCGGATAATTCCGGCGGTGCGCGATGAGCCTAAGAAATGGGGGCCAGGTGCGTGACCCGTTCGGCCCGAACGAGCACTTCCCCCAGCCGAATAGCCACTTCCGCGGGGCGGGTGACCGGTTCGCGCCGCACCACAATGCGCACCAGCCAACCGAGCACCGAGCACACCGTCCCGGTCCACGCGAGCAGGCGCACGAACTCGTCGGGTACGTCGAGCGGCCCGCCCGCGCGCCGGTACGCGCGCAAGCCCTCACCGAAAAGCTCGGGATCGGTTCCGGCCCAGTCGCCGAGGAGCCGTGCGAGATCGGCGGCCGGGTTATCGAAACCCATCGCGCCGTAATCGACGATCCCGGTCACGCGGCCCTCGTGGAACAGAACGTGTTCGGCGCGGAGGTCGCGCACGCAGGGCCGCGCGCTCACGGGCCGCGCTTCCCACGGCCGCAGCGTCGCGACCGCGGGGCCGGCGAGCCTGGCAACCGCGCGCGCGCTCCGCTGCAAGAGCGAATCGAGTTCCGGCCCGATGTGGGGCAGCGCCCGACCGCCGGCGAAATGCGGCCCATGGGTGAGGAGCGCTTCGAGCCGCCCGGCGACCCCGCGGCACGGGCGCTCCGCCGGTTCCGCGGGCCACGTGAGGTGCAGTTGGGCCACGGCTTCGCACGCGGCGCGGATGTGGCCGGCCGCCGGCGCCGGGTGGGGCGCCCCCGGCATCCATTTACTGGCGTCCCAGAGGCGCCCGTCGGCGAGAACCGCCGTGAGTCCCCGCACCCCGGCGAAGACCGCGGGCACAAAGGGCAGGGGGGCGGCTCGTGCCAGCCAGAGGTGGGCGCGTGCGACCCGTTCGGGAGGTGTGTTGGTCGGCCAACCCTTCACCGCGACCCGCGGCGCGCCCGTACTGTCATCGCCGCGCCAAACGGCGGCCCCGCTGAACCCTCCCGGGGCGCGATGCCACGTTAACCGAGTGGTTGAGGGGGCGAAGTGTGCGACCACCGCATCCGGCGGTCCTTCGGGCGCCGGAACCATGACGGAAACTCGAAGCCTCGGCGGCAGGGGGGACGCTTCGTCGGGGGCAGAGGGAGAAGTGTTCCACCTCCGCGGGCCGATCCGCCCCGTGATAATAGTAGGAGTTCCGTAATTTCAAGTAGTCCGTGGTCCGTTGTCAGCGAGCCGAACGGACGAGGAACAAGCGCCGGGTTCGAAGGGCACACGGAACGCTCTTCACTCCGCACGGAGCACGGACACTGACCACTGGAAACTACGGGAGCCGCGCCGCTGGCGTGCGGCACGCGCGGCGGCTGTTGCCGTTGGGCCGGGCGCCCGTGGATCGGCCGGCCGGTTCTCTGCCCCAGAAGTTCGGTTTCTCGGTTCAATACCAAGGGGCCTCCGAGTTACTGGACGGGCCGAGGTGCCCCTGCGTCTTGGCTCGAACCACACCTCCAGAGGGGCCGGGACCCGGTGCCCACACGGACTGGCCGGGGGACTCTCCTGTGCTGCGCCGGACACCCCGGAGGGGTGCCATTCGTGGGTTACGGGGTCCGTTGCACCAACCGGTGGCACGGGCTGTGCACCCCATATCTCCGCCGGCCATCCGGCCGGAACATCTCCCCACACGAGGTTTATCATGGCTAAAGCTGCCAAGTGCAACACGACTGTCGGCGTGTTCTCCTCCCGGGATGCCGCCGAGCGGGCAATCGACGAACTCAAACGCGAGGGCTACCGCGACGACCAGATCGGGCTGGTCGGTAAGGACGCCAGCGGAAAGACGGTGCGAACCGACGGTTCGGGCACCCAAAACACGAACGCGGCCGAGGGCGCGGCGATCGGCGCGGTGGCAGGCGGCGGGGCACTGGCGCTGGGGTCGCTGGCGGTGTCGTTCGGGGTGATCCCGGTTATCGGGCCGGTGCTCGCCATGGGGCCGCTGGCCGCGGCCCTGGTCAGCGCGGCGGGCGGCGCGGCGGCGGCGGGCGTCGCCGGGGCGCTAATCGGTTGGGGCATCCCCGAAGACGACGCCAAGTATTACGAGGGACGGGTACAGGCCGGGCACTACCTGGTAACGGTCGAGTGTGGCGAGGGTGGCGACGCTCGCGACCTGCTGGGCCGTCACGGCGGGTACAACCGGGCGAGCGCGCCGGTGATGTGAGGGTATGGGAGCGCCCGCGGGCCGGGCTCGCCCGGCCCGTTGTCGTTGGGCTCACCGATCCTGCACCGCGTCCCGAGCGGAGCCGACGCGCCGCGAGGGCGCGCACCGACCGGTTTCGGCCCCGCTCCTGCCAACCTGATGAGACACTTCCACCTACCGCGAACCTGCCGATCCGGTTCCGGAAGCCTCGGCCGATGATGATAGACCGGGACACCACCGGCACGCCCGTTGCTGAAGCTCCGTCCTCGCGCCCGTTTGTTCTCCAGCACGCGGAGGGACCGTCATGGCGGAAAAGGGTGAGTACCGGAACAGGGTCGTCGTCATCACCGGCGCGTCGAGCGGCTTTGGCCGGGGTGCGGCGGTCGAACTGGCCCGGCGCGGCGCGGCCGTGGTGCTGGCGGCCCGGAGCACCGTTACGCTCAACGAGGTCGCCCGCGAGTGCGCGGCCGGCGGCGGGCGGGCGGTGGTCGTGCCCACCGACGTGAGTGACCGGGGCGCAGTCGAGGAGCTGTCCCGCAAGGCGGTCAGCGCTTTCGGACACTTCGACGTGTGGATCAACGACGCGGGCGTGGCGGCGATCGGGCGGTACGATCAGGTGCCCCTGGCCGACCACGAGCAGGTGATCAAGACCGACCTGCTCGGCACCGTGTACGGGAGCCACCTGGCGCTGGCGCACTTCCGTGCGCGCGGGCAGGGCACACTGATCAACGTGGCGTCGGTGATCGGGAAGATCCCGGCCCCGCTGTACGCCTCCTATGCGGCGTCCAAGTTCGGCATCGTCGGGCTGTGCGACGCCCTGCGGCAGGAACTGACCGAAGAGGGGGTGAAGGACATCCGGGTGTGCACCGTAATGCCCATGGCCCACGAAACCGAGTTCTTCGAGCACGCGGGTAACTACACCGGGAGGAAGGCGGTTCCGATTCCCCCGACCTATGACCCGCAGGTGACCGTTGACGCGCTGGTGCGGCTGGTGGCCCAGCCCGAGGACGAGGTCATCACCGGGTGGCAGGGCGGGCCGTTCAGCTTCCTGCACCGGATGATGCCCAAGGCGGTTGAGCGGCTCATGGCCAAGAACACCGTGGTGTCACAGGAAAAGGGGGGCGAGCCCGCAGCGCCCACCTCGGGGAACATTCACCACGCCTCCGCGGAGTAGCAGCCGGGTGCATCTGAAAACGGTACGCGCTCCGGGGCCGTCTTCCGGGAGGGGCCACCGTTTTACGAACCGCTTGAGACGCCGTGCGCGTGCCCGTT
>DASWYH010000497.1:0-2742 GCA_036405095.1 Gemmata sp.
AACTCGCGCAGCACCTTTTCTTCGACGCCCGGGAACGTCGGCTTCTGGAGCCCGTGCCCGCGGGCGAGCGTCTTCCACAGATTCACCGTCGACGGGAACACGGACCGGGGGTCGCGGACGATGTGAACGAACTTCGCGTCCGGGAACAGTTCCAGGAGCACCGGGACGCGGGCCGTGTGCGGCGGGGACTTGAGCACCAGCCGCTTCCCGGTCCGCACGGTGACCTCCTTCAAGAACCGCACGAACACCCGCTTCCAGTGCGCGAGCTGCTTCGGCGCGAGGCCCGAAAGGTCGAGGGAGCCTTTGTCCTGCGGCTCGCGGCCCGGGAACGCGAAGTCCGTGTAGGTGGACGGGAGCCCCAAGAGCGCGAGCGCGAACTCGTCTTCTTGGGGCCGCTCCCACCCGAACGGCATGTTGTCCATCGGCCGCTTGTCTGGCAGCAGCCAGCTCCCGTACCGCTTGAAGAACTGGTTCGTGAGGAGCGCGTGCTGCGGGTTGAAGCAGTCCTGCATGTCCGGGAACCCGAACCGGGTGTCGCGGATCAGCAGTTCGTGGAGCAGCGTGGTTCCCGTTCGCCAGTGCCCGATGACGAACACCGGCGGTTCGAGAGCGGTGTCGCGCACGCGCTCGCCGTGTCGGCTATTCAAGCTCCAGCGCAGAACCGTGTTGAGGACCGAGTTCACCGAAATGATGGCCGCGATGTACCAGTACGCTGGCTGAACCGCGAAGCCGTTCTCTTTGAGGAGCCGCATCCAGGTGAAGCAGTCGGTGCCCTCCCACAGGCGCGGCGCCCATTCGCGCTTCCGGGGCCGGGGTGCGGGCGCGGGCTTCGGGCTCGGCGCGCCCCGCTCGGTGCTCGGGGGCGGATCGGCGACCGCGTTCGATGGCATCAAGTTCCCCTCACGTTACGCGGTTCGCATGTCCTCAAATGAAGGGATTCTGGGGTCCGCGGCAAGCCCCATCCCGTCTCCGCTCTCGGTGCGACCCTGCTCCTCATGGGGGCGCAGGCGCCTCGCACGGTCGCGCTCCGGGAGCGGCCCCCAGCGGCGCGGGGGAGGGCGGGACTGGTGCGCCGTTCGTTTCCGCGGGTGGCTCCGCGCCCGCTCCCGTGCGGTTGGGGTTCGGCGGGCCGCAGCGAGCAGGGGCTCCGGAACCGGAGGCACTCGTGCGGTGCTTCCACCGACCTCCGCGATTGTTCGGCACCGGCGTTCTGGGTACAGTCAAAGAAAGAGCCCCAGACAGGATGAGGTAATGGCGAAGTCGCAGCCGACATCAGCACCCACAGACGCACCCGCGTACACGGTGGTCGCGCGCCGGTACCGGCCGCAGCAGTTCTCCGAGTTGATCGGCCAGGAGCACGTCGCCGGCGCGCTGGTGAACGCGCTGAAGTCGGGCCGGGTGGCTCATGCCTACCTCTTTACCGGGGCGCGCGGTGTCGGGAAGACCAGTGCCGCGCGCATTCTGGCCAAGGCGCTCAACTGCATGAAGAGCGACAGGGCCACCCCGACCCCGTGCGACACGTGTGACAGTTGCCGCGCCGTGATGACCGGCGACGATGTGGACGTGCTCGAAATCGACGGCGCGAGCAACAACAAGGTCGAAGAGGTGCGCGACCTCCGCCAGAACGTCGGGTTCCGGCCCACCCGCGGCCGGTACAAGATTTACATCATCGACGAAGTCCACATGCTCTCCACGTCGGCGTTCAACGCGCTGCTGAAAACGCTGGAGGAGCCGCCGGAGCACGTCAAATTCATCCTCGCGACGACCGAGGTGCAAAAAATACCGATCACGATCCTGTCGCGGTGCCAGCGCTTCGATTTCGCCCACGTCGGTCCGGGGAAGATATTCGATCAGCTCAAGCGGATCGTCGAACGGGAAGGGCACGAGGCCGACGACGACGCGCTGCGCCTTGTGGCGCGGCGGGCCGCCGGGTCGATGCGCGACTCTCAGTCCTTGCTCGATCAGCTTCTCAGTTCTGCGAACGGACGGCTCACCGCGGAGCAGGTGACATCGGTTCTCGGCACCGCGGGCGACGACCGCGTCATCGAGTTGGCCAATGCGATCCTCGCAAACGAACCGAAGACGGCACTGGACCGCATCGCGGAGTGGGTCGAGCAGGGGTTACAAATCGGTGAGCTGGTCGATCAGGTGGTGGAGTACTGGCGCGCGCTGATGCTTGTGAACTGCGGCGGGCCGGACGTGCGCGAGTTGCCCGTTTCGCCGAACCAGTTTGAAGCGGTGAAGGTGCAGGCGAAGAGCGCCTCGCTCGATGCGATTCTTGCGGGGCTTGAAGTCCTGACGGCAACGAAAGCCCGGATGCGCGGCAGCACGCACACGCAGGTGCTATTAGAAATGGCCGTGGTCCGTTTGTGCCGGCTCCGCGATCTGCACTCGCTTTCGCAATTGGTGCAAGCGCTGTCTCAACCTGGGGTACAGTTAGTCACGCCTGCTGGAACTAGCAGCACTTCTGCGCCGAACCGAGCGCAGGCCGGTGCTTCATCACAGGTGACCGAAACGGCAAAAAAAAACGGACCGCTGACGGCTCAGTCGACTGAAAACGGTTCCCCGAACGGCGCTTCCGCCCAGATTGCCCTCAGCGAAGCGACACTTCAAAACGTGTGGGAGCGCTTCCTCCGCTATTCCACGGAGAAGTTTCCGATCCTGTCAAAGCACTTGAATTATTCAAGTTCGTACGCAATTTTTGGGCCAAATGCCCTGGTAATCCGGTTTCCCGCGAGTTAT
>DASWYH010000498.1:0-8282 GCA_036405095.1 Gemmata sp.
GCTCGCTTTTGGTGGATAGTCTGTCAGTCCTTCCGGCTGTGAACCAGGCGGACCCCGCCTGGAGCCTGCACCCCGGCGGGGGCCAACTTCCGCTTTGCCGACGGGTCGCTCCGCTCCCTCCCGTACTCGGCCGAACCGGCGGTCATTGCTCTCGACGGTCGAAACGGTAACGTGACGGTTGAAATTCCCTCGTGGTGGGACCGGGCGCCCGGTGGTGGGCGACGGGGCCGACACCGGGGCCGCCCGGTCGCACACCCCGCCCGAGTTGGCCCGCGGCGCCCGGTCCCGCCCCGCCGGTGCCCGCGAAACCGCTCCCGCCCCAACTCGAAGAGGTTCCGAACGCGGAGCCGGCCCATAACCGACGAGGCACCGGGTGGGCAGGGCCGGCGGAAGTAGCGGGGGGACGGGCATTTCTGTCGCGCGGGAATTGTGCGCTCGCGCAAGAACGCGGCGCCCAATTTCTTGACGAAAGGTGCCGGAAGTTCGGTCTGTGCGGCCTTCTCTGGCCCGATCGGGGCCCAACGTGAGCTAGAGTGCATTCGCGCACCCTGAGCAGCCGGGTCAGCCGCCCCACGAACCGCCCAATTAGGTTCTGCACCGAGTGGACGCAATGACCGACCGGAGCGAGCAGTCCCCGACGGCCCTGGAGCCGACCGGCCCCGGATCGGTCGCGGCTCCGTTCACCGGTTCGCCCGCCGGCGCAGTGGCGCTCGCATTTTCTGTGCTGCTCACCCTTATTCTCGTTGCTGCCGCGATAAAGTTGCGACGCGGGCGCCGAATTTCTCCCGGCGTCACGAAAGCGGGTTCCGAAGGCGCCCGGGTGCAGCCCCCGGCCCCCGGGGACGACGCGAACGCGCTGTTCAAGTTACTGTTCGAGAGCCACCCGGCGCCGACATGGGCGTTCGACGAGGACTCGCTGCGGTTCGTTGCGGTCAACGACGCGGTGCTGCGCCGGTTCGGGTACACGCGCGAGCGGTTCCTGCAACTGGGCGTCCGCGACGTGTGCCCCGAACAGGACGCGGACCGGATCATCGCGGGGCCGTCCGGCCCGCTCCCGTGGCACCACCGGATCGCGTCCGGGGCGCTGGTGCCCATCGAGGTCACCTCGCACCGGGTCACCGCGGGCGGGCAGCTCGTGCGGCTGGTGGTGGCCAGCGACGCGACCGACCGGCGCAAGGCCGAAGGGGAGCTGAGGGAGCGCGACGACCTGCTCCAGAACGTGCTCGCCAGCGTCCCGTGCGCGGTGTTCTGGAAGGACCGCGCCTCCATCTACATCGGGTGCAACGACCAGGCCGCGCGGGACCACGGGCGGACCGTCCCCGGCGAGGTCATCGGGCAAACGGACTACGACCTGGCCCGCGAGCCCGGGGAGGCCGAAGGGGTTCGCGCCAGCGACCGGCAGGTGATCGAGTCGGCCCAGCCGCTCCTCGACGTGGAAGAGGTGCGGACCCTGGCCGACGGCACCCGGGCCATCTTCCTCACGAACCGGGTGCCGCTCCGCGACTCCGCCGGGCGGGTGATCGGCGTGGTCGGCGTGTCGCAGAACGTGACCGGCCGCAAGCGGCTCGAGGACGAGCTGCGGCACGCGCAGAAGATGGAGGCGATCGGCCGGCTCGCGGGCGGCGTGGCGCACGACTTCAACAACCTGCTCACGATCGTCACGGGCAGCGTCCACCTGATCCGCGCGCTCCCGCCCGGGGACCCGAAGATCGGCGGGTACGTGGACGAGATCCAGGCGGCCGTGGACCGCGCCACCGGGCTCACCCGCCAGCTGCTCGCGTTCAGCCGCAAGCAGCCGTCGCGGCCGGAGGTGCTCGACCTGAACGCCGTGGTTTCGGAGCTCGCCGGGCTGCTCGCGCGGCTCATCGGGAACCGGGTCGCGGTGCGCACGGAGCTGGCCCCCGCGCCCGTGCAGGTGCGGGCCGACCGCGGGCACCTCGAACAGGTGCTGATGAACCTCGCGGTGAACGCCCGCGACGCGATGCCCGAGGGGGGCACGCTCCGCATCACCACCTCCGCGAGCGACCAGCTCGCGCGGCTCACCGTCGCGGACACCGGCGTGGGCATGCCGGACCACGTGAAGGCCAAGATCTTCGAACCGTTCTTCACCACGAAGGAGGTCGGCAAGGGCACCGGGCTGGGCCTCGCGACCGTTCACGGGATCGTGGAACAGGCCGGCGGCGGCATCGAGGTCGCGTCCACGCTCGGGGTCGGGACCACGTTCCACATCCGGCTCCCGGCGTGCAGCACCCCGACCCCGCCGCCGGTGGCCACCCCCGGCCCGGCGGCCCCCTTCGCGGCCCGGCTCGGGCGCTCGGTGCTGCTGGTCGAGGACGAGGAGCGGGTGCGCAAGCTGGTCCACACCACGCTCGAGGGCTGGGGCTACGCGGTGACCGAAGCGGACCGGGCCGAAACCGCCCTCGCGCTGCTCGCGACGGGGCGCGAGATCGACCTGCTGGTCACGGACCTGGTGATGCCCGGCATGGACGGGCGCGAGCTGGCGACCCGGGTCCGCTCGCTCCGCCCCGAGGTCGCGGTGGTGTTCGTGTCCGGGTTCGTCCCGGACCTGCGCCGCGCCGAAGGGTTCTCCGACGGGGTGTTCCTGCCCAAGCCGTTCGCCCCGTTCGACCTGCTCCGGTGCGCCGAGCGGGCGCTGCGCCAGCGGCACGCGACCAACGTGCGCGAGCTGCTGGCCACCTCCGCCCCGCACGCGGGGGCCGATCTATGAGCCGGCGGGTGCTGCTGGTCACCGACGACCCGGGGGCGCGCCGCGCGCTGCGCGACACCTTCGCGCCGCTGGTCGCCGAGTGGGACGCGACGCTCGCGGGGGGCGGGGCCGAGGCCGCGGGGCACCTGAACCGCACCCGGTTCGACACGCTCGTGGCCGACGCGCACCTGCCCGCGAACGGGTGCGCGGAGCTGCTGACGGAGGCCCGCCGGCGGAACCCGTCGATGGCCCGGATCGCGCTCGCCGCGCCCGGGCGGGTGGAGGTGGTCGGGCTCGTCGCGCTCGCGCACCGGGTGCTCCCGCGGCCGTGCCCGCCGGACGAACTGGTCGGCGCGATCCAGCGGGCGCACTCGCTCCGCGAGCTGATGAACAGCCCGTCACTGGCGGCGCTCGTGGGGCGGCTCACCACCGTTCCCGCGCTCTCGGCGGTGTACACCAGGATCGAGGAAGAACTCGCGTTCCCGGACTTCTCGCTCGCGGCCGTCGGCGGGCTGGTGTCCCAGGACGTGGGGATCGCCGCGAAGCTGCTCCAGATGGCGAACTCGGCGCTGGTGGGGCTGCGGCGCCCCGCCTCGACCCCGTCGCAGGCGGTGCGCATCCTCGGGGCCGACCTGACCCGCACGCTGGTGCTCGCGGTCGACCTGTTCTCCCACTACAACCCCTACGCGCTCAAGCCGTTCTCGATCGAGGCCCTGTGGGAGCACAGCCAGGCGGTGGCCGAACTGGCGGCGGGCATCGCGGTGGCCGAACGGGCCGAAGAGCGGGTGGTGCGGGAGTCCGCGCTCGCGGGGCTGTTCCTGGAGATCGGGCGGCTCACCCTGGCGAGCCAGTTGAACGGCCCGTACAAGGAGATCCTCGCGCTCATCCGGCACCAGAAGCTGAGCGTGGTGGAGGCCGAGAAGCAGGTGCTGGGCACCTCGCACGCGGAGGTCGGCGCGTACCTGCTGGGCCTGTGGGGGATGCCGGACGGCCTCGTGGAAGCGGTCGCCTGGCACCACAACCCGTCCGGGTGCCCCGGGAGCGGGTTCACGCCGCTGACCGCGGTCCACGCGGCCGACGCGATCCTGCTCGCCCGGGACGGGATCGAACCCGACTGGGCGTACCTCGACCGGTTGAAGCTGCGCACGCACTACCCGACCTGGAAGCGGTTGCTACTCGAACGCTGCCCGTCGCGGTGACGCGACGGACGCACAACCGGGTCGTTCGGCGGGGGGGGGGGAGGAATTATGCCAGCAGAGTGGGCCGCGCGCCCGCTGGGGTGCTTCGCCGACGCCGCTCCCCCGCTGATCTTATTACCGCTGGCGGTCAGCCTCGCCGCTGCGGGCTTCCTGTTCGCGGTCGGGGCCGTCGCCGGGGGCATCTGGACCGCCCGGCGGTTGCTCCGCTACCGGGCCGCCGGTGCGGGCCGCTGGACCCTGCGGGCGCTGGGCGGGGCCGCGTGCGCGGCGGCCCTCTTCAGCGGGCTGGTCGGGTGCCTGGAACTCGCAGCCGGGTGGCTGGTGGCCGCGCTCCTGTTCGTTTCCGCCGGCGTGGCGCTCCTGTGGGCCGCGGAGCGCGGGGGCCGGCCCCCAACACCGCCCGTTGATCCGCCGACCGGCGCACCGGGGACCTCGGGCTGACACCGAATCCCGCCCCCCGGTTCCCGCCCGCCGACCGCGGACCCGCACCCCGTGCTACCTCGGGCTGTTGACGCGGTTCAGGAACGCGAGGATCAGCGCCACCGCGCGGTACACCTCCGGCGGGATCTCCTGGTCCACCTTCAGCCGGCTCAGCACCTGAACCAGGGTCGGGTCCTCGCGCACCGGCACCGCGTTCTTGCGCGCCAGCGCGAGGATCTGCTCCGCGGTGCGCCCCTTCCCCTTCGCGACCACCTTCGGCGCCCGGTCCCGGGTCGGGTCGTAGCGGAGCGCCACGGCGCGCTTCTGTCTCGGTTGCTCCGCCATCTCAAACCCTCACATCGAGGAGCGAAGTCGAAACCGGGCGCCCGGCCAGCATCGCCGCCGACTGCTGGCGGGTGCGGGCCGGCAGCTCCGCGGTCGAGCGCACGTCGAGCAGCACCTCGGCGAACCCGTCGGTGCCCAGCTCCCCGCGCAGCTCGGGGAGCGCGGCCCGGACCCGGTCCCGCACCTCGGACCGGTCCAGGTAGATCGCGGCGCGGAACCGGTCCCCGCTGAGCCCGGCATCGATCCACGTTTCGCCCAGCTCGCTCAGCGGGACGTGCATCAGCATGCGGAACCGGCCGGCGCCCTTCTGCTCCTCGTCGGTGTCGCCCCCGCCCGGACCGTCCGGTTCCACCGAGAGGTGCAGGGTGCGCCACTGGTCGCGGTCCGGGAACGGGACCTGAAAGATGTACGGCGTCCCGGTGGCCTGCGCGAGCGCCTGCGTCGCCTGCTGCGCCTCGATCCCCTCCAGGGCGGCCCGCGCCGCCGGGAGCTGCGCGGCGACCCCGAGTTCGCGTGTGGTCTGGAGCAGCCGCAGCAAATCGCCCTTCAAATCGCCCTTCACAACCGCCCTCACGTCGCCCGGCACGTCACCCTTGGGGTCGCCCGGCACGTCCGCGGGGGGCTGCTTCAGGGCGGCGTTCGTGGGGCCGAGGTCGTTCACCGCGCGGGCCAGTTTGGACTCGAAGGTGAGCCCGCCGTTCTCAACGAGGGTCTGGAGGTCCGCGGCCGTGGGCACCCGCGGGGCGGCCGGGAGGATGGTGCGGATCGTCTCGCGCACCGCCCCGGCGGCCTCGCGCACCGCCGCCGGTACGGGTTGCTCCCCCTTCCCCGCTGCCGGCGGCGCCACCAGGGCCGCGAGCTCCGCCTGGAGCGGCTTGAGTGCGGCGGTGAGGTTGTTCTTCGGGGTGGCCGCCAGAATCGCGGTCGCGACCGCGGTCGGGAGCGCCTCGGTGTTGGGCGGCACGCGCAGAACGGTTCCCGCCGGGGTCTGGATCACCTCCAGAACCGCCCGCTCGCCCGGGGTGAGCGGCACCGGCACCTGGGTGAGCGGGTCGCGCGCGACCGCCGCCTGCTCCTGCCCCTCGATCCGCACCTGCACCCGCCCGTCGGGGAGCGCGGCCAGCACGTCCACCACCTTGACCTGCGACGAGCCGAGCGGAACGGACTGCACCTCGGGCTTCGGGGCGCGGGGCGTGGCGATCTCCAGGGTGTTCGGGGCCGAGTTGGGCACCCGCACGAGCAGCACGGCCCCGGTCTGGAGGCCGATCGGCGGGCGCACCGTGACCGACTGCCCGTTCACGTCGAGCGTCGCCTCGCGCGGGTCCACCTGTGTCACCACGGCCTGGAGCAGCGCCCCCAGGGGGATCGACGCCAGGTCCCCGGCGACCACGCGCACGCTCGCCGACGTGCTCGCTTGAGCCGTGGTCAGAGAACTGATGTCAGCCGGGGTGATCTGCATAGAATTCACTTTAACCCATTTTGCGCGTCCCGCGGGAATTCACTCGCGCGCCCCCTCCTATCGCGCGCCACCATCATTATCGATTCAAGTTGGAGCGGATTTTTTCCGATTTTACCGCCATGGACACCAACCTACCCGGCCTGAACGTGCTGACCCAGGTGCTGGACGCGTCCGCCCTGCGGCACCGCGTCATCGCGCAAAACGTGGCGAACGTGAACACCCCGGGCTACAAGCGCCTGGAGGTCGCGTTCGAAGCCGACCTCGCCAAAGCCCTGGCGGCCCCCACGGGCGGGGCGCCGGTGCGCCCGCGGGTCGTGAACGTGGACGGCCCGGAGCGGGCCGACGGCAACACCGTGGACATCGACGTCGAGATGAACAGCATGACCAAGAACTCGCTTCTGTACGAAGCGGCCACCCAGATCATCGCGAGCCGGGTCGCGTCCCTGCGGTCCGCGATCACCGGCCGCTAGCCCGAGGAGTAACCGATGCCCTTTAACGATCTCCTGACCGCCAGCGCGATCAGCAGCTCCGGTATGACGGCCGAGCGGCTGCGCATGGAGGTGATCGCGAACAACATCGCGAACGCCAACACCACGCGCTCGGCCAACGGCGGCCCGTTCCGCCGGCAGGACGTGGTGTTCGCCGAGGTGCTCGGGAGCGCGGCCCGCCCGTTCGCCGCGCCCGACCTCCAGGGGGTGGCCGCGGTCGAGCGGGTCGAGGACCCGACCGAGCTGCCCCGCGTGTACCAGCCCGGGCACCCGGACGCGGACGCCGAGGGGTTCGTGCGGATGCCCAACGTGCAGCTCCCGATCGAGATGGTGAACCTGCTCACCGCGGCCCGCGCCTACGAGGCCAACCTGCGCACCGCACAAACGTTCCGCCAAATGAGCCAGCAGGCGCTGACCCTGCTCCGCAGCTAACCCGAGGGTGACCCATGCCTGCCGATTCCATCGCAACCGTTGCGCCGCTCACGCGGCTCCAGCCCCTGGTGGTCGCGCCCGCTGTGGCGGAGCCGCAGCCGCAAACGGGGGTCCCGTTCGCCGGGGTGCTGGCCGGCGTCGTGAGCGGCAACATCGAGACCAACCGGGCCGCCAACGACGCGATCCGCGCGCTCGCGACCGGCGAGGCCCAGGACCTCCACACGGTCAGCCTCGCGGTCACCCAGGCGGACCTGTCGTTCCGCCTGATCCTGGAGCTGCGGAACCGGATCACGGACGCGTTCCAGGAAGTGACCCGGATGCAGGTGTAGGCCGGAGCCGAGGGGGGGACGCCCCCGGCTCCCGGCGCCCCGGGGGGCGACACCCCGGGCTTGAAACCCCGAGACGCAGCGCCCGCCCCGGGCCGACCTCCCGGCGGGGGCGACAGCCGAACCCGATTCGAGCGAGTACCGCATGGACGTGTTGAACCGCTTTATCGCTCAGGTCCGCGCGTACTGGGCCGGGCTCAGCGCCCCCCGCCGCGTGGGCGTGGCGGCCGGGGTGCTGGGGGTGTTCCTGGCGCTCGCGGCGGTGGCGTACCTCTCCCCCGGGGCGCGGTACGTGCCGCTCGGGACCGGGCCGCTCCCCCCCGAAGAGGTGTCCGCGATGCGGGCCCGGCTCACCGGGGACAGCATCCCGTTCCGCCTGTCGAGCGGCGGCACCGGGCTCGAGGTGCCCGAGGAGCGGTACGCCGAGGCGGTCGTGTCGCTCGCGGGCGCCGGGATCCCGGCCCGCGGGGGCAAGGGCATGGAGCTGTTCGACGAGACCTCGCTCATGACCACCCCGTTCGTCCAGAGCGTGAACTACCAGCGCGCGCTCCAGGCCGAACTCGCGCGGTCCATCATGCAGATGGAAGCGGTGCAGTCGGCCCGGGTGCTGATCGCCAAACCGGAACCGTCCCCGTTCGTGCGCGACCAGAAGAACCCGACCGCGAGCGTGGTCATCAAGCTGAAGCCCCGGGCCAGCATCAGCCCGGCCACGGCCAGCGCCATTGTTTCGCTCGTGGCCCACAGCGTGGAAGGGTTGCGGCCCGAAAGTGTCACCGTCATGGAGACCGGCGGGCGGCTCCTCTCGGACCCGCACGCGGGCGCCCGGAGCGGCCTGCCGACCGCGCAACTCGAATACTTGCAATAGCTTGAAACCTACCTCTCGACCAAAGCCAAAAAAATACTCGG
>DASWYH010000499.1:0-3934 GCA_036405095.1 Gemmata sp.
GGTGATACGATCACCCACGGCCTCACTCTTTCGCCATTCACCACCACCAACAACTCCCAACCGATGGCGCACACACACACCTTCACCAGCGTCGGTTGCACGGTCTGCGGTTGTGTGTGCGATGACCTCACGATCACCGCGGCCGACGGGCGGGTCGTCGAAACGCAGGGCGCCTGCCACCTCGCGGACCCGTGGTTCCGCGCCCAGAACACGTCTTTCCCGCCCCCCGCGCTACTCGACGGCCGGCCGTGTGAACCGGAAGCCGCGGTCGAGCGGGCCGCGGACGTGCTGAGGGCGGCGCGGTATCCGCTCATTTACGGGCTGTCGCGCAGCACGACCGAGGGGCAACGGGCCGCGGTCGCGCTCGCCGACCGGCTCGGGGGCACCATCGACACGACCGCCAGCACCGGGCACGCGCCGTCCATTATCGCGCTCCAGCAAGTGGGCGAATCCACGTGTACGCTCGGCGAGGTGAAGAACCGGGCGGACCTGGTCGTGTTCTGGGGCAGCAACCCCGTGGTCACACACCCGCGGCACCTCGAACGCTACTCCGCCGATCCGGTGGGGCGCTGGGTCCCGGGCGGGCGCGCGGGGCGGTTCGTGGTAGTGGTCGATGAAACGGAAACGGAAACGGCGAAGATCGCGAACCTGTTCGTGAAGGTGCCCGCCGCGCGGAACTGGGAGGCGCTGTGGGAGCTGCGGATGCGCGTGCGGGACGCGCGGCAAGCGGGGCCCGATGCGCCCCCGGCTTTAAGCCCAAGCCCCACCATTTCAAGGGAACCGACCGGGGAGGGGTTACCCGCCCTAGCGGCACACATCCTTGCGGCAAAGTGTGGCGTGTTCTTCTTCGGCGCGGGCCTCACGCGCGGGAAGCTCGCGCACCGCACCGTTGAAGCCCTGTTGCAGCTCGTGACGGACCTGAACGACCGGGGCCGGTTTTACGCGCGCCGGATGCGCCGGTTCGGCGACGTCGCGGGCGCGGACTCCGTGCTCGCGTGGCAGACGGGCTACCCGTTCGGCGTGAACCTGAGCCGCGGGTACCCGCGGTACAACCCGGGCGAGTTCACCGGTCCCGAAATGCTCGCCCGCGGCGAACCCGATGTGTGTGTCCTTGTGGGGAGCGAGACGGTTGCCGATTTCCCGGCGGCGGCGCTCGCGCACCTGAACCGCATCCCGGTGATCGCCCTCGACCCGCCGGGGGCAGAGCCGCCCGTTCCCGCCGCGGTCCGGTTCACGACGGCGGTGTACGGCGTTCACCGGCCGGGCACCGCGTACCGAATGGACGAGGTGCCGGTCCCGCTCCGGGTGCTGCTCCCGACCGACTACCCGAGTGACGCCGAGGTGCTCAACGCGCTGCTCGCGCGGGTCCAGGGTTAGCAGACCAGACGACATTGGGGGGTTCCGAAGCGGCTCTCGCAGGTGGCTTCCGGTTCTGGTATCTTCACCACCAACACCCCACCAGGAACCGCTCCATGCACCCCGCGTATCAGCTCTCCGACCTTGCGAACATCTTCAGCCCGGCGCTCGTGTTCTTCCCCGAACTCATCAAGCAGAACATCGGCCGTGTCATCGAAATGGCCGGCGGCCCCGCGCGCCTGCGCCCGCACGTGAAGACGCACAAGACGATCGAGATCGTGAAGATGCTCCTCGATGCGGGCGTCACCAAGCACAAGTGCGCGACCATCGCGGAAGCCGAGATGCTGGCCACCGCCGGCGCGCCCGATGTGCTGATCGCCTATCCGCTCGTGGGGCCGAACATTCAGCGGGCCGCGGCCCTGATCCGCAAGTACCCGAACACCACGTTTTCGGCGCTCATCGACAGTCCGGGGGTGACCCACGAGTTGTCCGAAACGGTGGCCGCCGCGCGCCAGGAAATCGGGGTGGTGCTCGACCTCGATGTGGGCCAGCACCGCACCGGGATCGCGATCGGCCCGGACGCGCTCGCGCTCTACGAACTGGCCGGGGGGCTCCCGGGGCTGCGCCTGGAGGGGTTCCAGCTTTACGACGGGCACAACAACCAGCCCGACCGCGCCGAGCGCGAGCGAGCCGTTCGCGAGTTCCTCCGCCCGGTGCTGGAGCTGCGCGCCGCCGCCGAAACAAAAGGGCTCCCGGTGCCGCGGCTCGTTTGCGGGGGCACGCCGAGTTTCCCGGTGTACGCTGCGATGACCGATGTGCCCGGAATCGAGTGCTCCCCGGGAACGTTCGTGCTCCACGACGCCGGTTACGGTCCCAAGTACGCGGACCTCGCGGGCATCACCCCCGCCGCGGTACTGGTGACCCGCGTCGTGAGCCGACCGACCCCGAACCGCGTCACCCTCGACCTCGGCAACAAGGCCGTAGCTGCGGACCCGGCGCTGGAGAAGCGCGTCACGCTGCTCGACTTCCCCGAGTACAAGACAGTGGGCCACAACGAGGAGCACCTCATCGTCGAAACGGCCGGCGCGGCGGCGTACAAGCCGGGCGACGTGGTGTTCGCGCTCCCGGGGCACATCTGCCCTACCGTGGCGCTACACAACCGCGCGCTCGTCGCGGAAGGCGGAAAAGTGGTCGGCCAGTGGGAGGTGGCCTCTCGCGTGCGCATGCTGACAGTGTGAACGCGCCCGCACGCAGCCGGCTCGCGCCGCAAAGCTCGTCGTGATCACTTCTCGCGCTCGGGTGGTCAGGGATTGCTCATTCCACCGACCCGCGGTTGCGCGTACCCTGAACGGTGTACCGGGTGCGCGCTCTCATCGACCGCGGGCACACCGGTAGCACCTCAGTTCCGGCTCCCGATTCCCCGAACCCGAGGCTCCGCATGTCACAGTTGAACCGCCGCGAGTGGCTCCAGGTCGCCGCCGTCGCGCCCACCGCCCTGGTTTTGTTTTCGCGCACCGCCCGCGCCGCGCCGAGCGCGGACGCCGTGAAGGCCGTTGTCGATAAAGCCCTGGGGTTCCTCAAGACCGCCCAGAAAGAAGAAGGCAACTTCTTCGCGAGCCCGCAGGCCGAACCGGGGCTCACCGCGCTCGTCGCCGCCGCGCTGGTCCGCGCGGGCGTCCCGAGCGACAACCCCGTGGTCACCAAAGCGATCAAGTACCTCGAGAAGAACATCAAGTCGGACGGCGGGGTGTACATCCGGGGCATGTCGAACTACATGACGTGTCTGGCGATCGTCGCGTTCAAGGAGATGAACGCCGACAAGAAGTACGACAAGGTGCTCGAAGCCGCGGGCAAGTACGTGAAGACGCTCCAGTTCAATGAGGGGCTCACCGAGAAGGACGCCAACTACGGCGGGGCCGGGTACGACAAGCCGGGCACGCGCGGCGGCCCGGACCTGTCGAACACGCACTTCATGGTCGAAGCGCTGCTGGCCGCCGGCGTCAGCAAGGACGACCCGGCGGTCCAACGGGCCCTCATTTACATCAGCCGGTGCCAGAACCTCGAAAGCGAGCGGAACAAGTTGCCGTTCGCGGCCAAGGCGGACGAGGCGAACAAGGGCGGATTTGTGTACAACCCGGCCGCGTTCAACGACCCGAAGAGCGAGGAGAAGCGCACCGAAGCCGGCGGGCTCCGCAGCGAAGGCGGCATGACCTACGCCGGGCTCAAGAGTTTCCTGTACGCCGGGGTCGGTAAAGATGACGACCGGGTGAAGGCCGCGGTGGCCTGGATTCGCAAGAACTACACGGTGTCCGCGAACCCGGGCATGAAAGAAAAGGACAGCGGCCTGTTCTACTACTACCACACGTTCGCCAAGGCGATGGACGCGCTCGGGGAGGACAAGTTCAAGGACGCCAAGGGCGCTGAACACGACTGGCGGCAGGAGCTGTTCGATGAACTGAAGGGCAAGCAGAAAGTGAACGGGAGCTGGGCCAACACGAACCGCGCGTTCCTCGAAACGGAGCCGACGCTCGCGACCGCGTTCGCGGTTCTGGCCCTGAGCTACTGCAAGAAGTGAGGC
>DASWYH010000500.1:0-14617 GCA_036405095.1 Gemmata sp.
CACGGCGCCAAGAATCATGAGCCCGTCCGTCCGTAGAGCACACTAATCGTTCCCTGGAAACACCTTACAATTACGGACGGCACCGTGAATGGCCTGGTTCATCGGTGCTGTGGCTGTTGTTAGGAGTTACGCAGTTGCCTCACCGGGCAATCGATAACGCGGGTCTGAAAGATAGATCCGCACGGCCTTACGGATGATGATCCATTTGGCTTCGAACCAACTAGTGCCGGTGCGGAACCGGTGCCACTCGAGCCGCACGAACGCGCGTAACGCAAACCCGATGTGGTTCCGTTGCGAGCGGGTGCGGCGGGCCGAGCACCGCTCCACTTCGGTGTACTGCTTGAGCCCGCGGTGGTGCTCCTCGATGGCCCAGGATCGCTCGGCGTACGTCACACGCGCGAGTTCGTCCATGCCCAGGTCGTTGGTGATCCAGTGTTCCGTGTCGCCATTTGTGGCCACGAGCCGGAACGCCTGCACGAACCCGAACCCTTCGACGTGGGTAATGGTGCCGGTGGCCGCGATCGGTTGCTCGCAGATGGGCTTGTTGCCGGTGCGATCGATGTCGACCCGCCGGTTGGAACGCACTTGGGTCAGGAAGTGCCACCCGTGGTTACGGATCGCCTTCAGGGTCTCTCTGCCGGAGTACCAGCAATCGAAGCCGATGTAGCGGGGTGTGAACCCGCGCCCCTTGGCGGTCGCGAGCATCTCCCGGAAGTGCTCGCTCTTGTTCTTCTTGGGCTCTTCGGCGGGGTCCACCAGGCGGCAGTCGGTGGGGTACACGGCATCCCCATCGGTCCACGCCAAGGTGACCAGGTTAATGCCCTGAACCACCCGCTTGTGCTTACCGGACCAGAACCGGCCGACCAACCCCATCTTGCGGGGGTACGGTTTGCCCAGCACCGCGTCGCCAACGATCAGGATCCCGTCGGGCCGCCGCACGCGCTCCCGAACCTCCTGCCACAGGGCCTCGGCATCCGGTTCGAGTCGGGCCAGCAAACGAGAGAACGCGTCATGGGCCGGCCCATCGGGGCCGTGCGGGTGTACACGCGCGGCCTCACACGCGCTCCCCACCTTCGGGGTGCCGAGCAGGAATTGGGGGTACTCGTCCGCTGACACGCGCGGCGGATTCATGCCTCCTGTCCGACGCCAGAAAACCTCACGGCGCAAGGGGTTTTCGGGTCAACTGCGTAACTCCTATGATGTGTGTCGCGCTGGTATTTATTGGTTTTTGCGCCAGGCATCTTGCATAGCATGTTGATAATTTGTTTTAAGTTAAATTTGATTTAATATACCCTGTTGAAGCCAAAGAGGAAGTGATTGATACCGTGGGCCGGGCCAATGAGGCGCTCGTTGCGCATACCGTTGCGCGTGGAGCGGGGCACCGGCGGCGGGATCGTCGCTCACGTATAGCAAATATGGAGGGCTTTTATTCGGACCGTTTTGAGGGCCAGAACAAAGTAGAAATCTCCTCACGATTTTACAGGCGGTTGCCTCACCTTCCGCGGGCAGGGCTCTTGAATCCCGCTCCGCTCTTGTGGCCTCGCTTGGGGTGGCGCGCATCGTGAATTGCAGAAAGGAACTTGAGGCAAACTTTACCGATTGTTCGGTTTTTTCTTGACGAAGGCCGCCAAACCCGGCAATCTAACCACACGCCGCTGACGGATCAGCGACGCCCATCACGCAAAGCCAGGGAGGGTCACACCAATGCTCGTTACTACAGAATCCAAGGCTCAGGGTTGGCGCGCGGTTGCGGTTTTCGATGACCGCGCTGATGCCCTCCTTTTTGTCGGTCGCTCCTCCACACAGGTCCGCCAACAGTACGTCGAAGCGTTCACCGAAGTCCTCGACGAAGAAGAGCGCGAGCATGTGACCACGATTCAGCTCCAACAGTGGAGCGGTGCTCCGGACGCCGGGCGCTGGGTGCTGAAGACCACGCTCAAGGTGCCGGCGCCAGTCGCCAAGCTCCGCGTCGCGGCGTGAGGACTTCGGGGCGAAAGTCGTAAATTCAAAAGCCTGGATGCATGGGAGATCTTGCGAGGCTTGATGCGATGGGGTTGTGACTCGTGAACTAAAAGTCACAAGCCCGCGCACCAGGGCTGATCCTTGCCCCTCTCAAGGTGAACCGGCACGAGCGGGAGCGGTAAGCCCGCGCCCTGACCTTCAGTGCCAAAACGAAGCCGGAAGCATGCCACCCGGTCGCGAGCGATCAGTTGTGTGTCCGCTCGCGAGGTTCTGGGGCAGTGGTCCCTGTGCCGGGGCCGGTGGATGCGGTTACCAACGCTTCGACTTACTCGAAGGTGCCGGTCTTCACCTCATCCCGTTTGGCACGAGTTCTTGTTGTGAGCCAACTCTTCCTTCAATGTTGCACGCTCCCGGAACGCCTGCCTTGCCCCCTTTGATACGGCTGCTACAATACTGCATTCTTGGAGCAATGGACCTTTGGGGAGATAGAGTCATGGCACACAAGAAGGGTCAGGGATCGGTTCGGAACGGTCGCGATTCGCTTCCGAAGCGACGCGGTCTGAAGGCCTATGGCGGTCAGGCGGTGACTGTCGGTAGTATCATCGTGACACAGTGCGGCACCACGTTCTCGCCGGGCCGGTTCGTGCGGCTCGCGAAGAACAACAGCATCTTCTCGCTGGTGGACGGCAAGGTGTACTTCGATCAGAGCGGCAAGCGGATCAACGTGCAACCCAACGACCCGAACGCCACCGCCATCATGTGAGCGCGCCGCAGCTCCACAACTGAGGAATTACAAAGAGCCGCGGCCGGTTGGTCGCGGCTCTTTTTATGAGTCCTCGCGCCCGCTCTGCTTACGCGGTCCTCACACCCGCACTCTGAAGGGCTGACCCGTGCGCTGCCACCTCCTCGCGCTCCTCGCGGCACTCGCGCCCGCGACCCCATCCGGCGCGGCCGAGCGCGGGCCGAACGTCGTGTTGATCCTCGCCGACGACCTCGGGTACGGCGACCCGGGGTGTTACGGTAACAAGAAGATCAAGACCCCGAACATCGACGCCCTTGCGGCCGAGGGCACGCGGTTCACGAACTTCTACGTGTCCCAGCCGGTGTGCACCGCGTCACGGGCGTCGCTGCTCACCGGGTGCTACGCGAACCGCGTGTCGATGGCCGGTGCCCTCAACCACCAGAGCAAGGTCGGGCTCCATCCCGACGAACGGTTGCTCCCCGAACTGCTCAAGGCGAAGGGCTACGCCACCGCGTGCTACGGGAAGTGGCACCTCGGCGATCGGCCCCCCTTTCTGCCCACGAAGCGCGGCTTTGACGACTTCGCCGGGCTCCCGTACTCGAACGACAACGGGCCGCTTCACCCCACCATGCGCGGGCTGCCGGGGCTGCCGTTCTACCGCGGCACGAAGGTGATCGAAAGAGACCCGGACCAAGAGAAGTTCACCCGCCGCTTCACGGACCTCGCGATCGAGTTCATCGGCCAGCACCAGCACGAACCGTTCTTCCTGTACCTGCCGCACGTGATGCCTCACGTGCCGATCTTCGCCTCGCCCGACTTCAAGGGGCGCTCGGCCGGCGGGCGGTACGGCGACGTGGTCGAAGAGCTGGACGCGGGCGTGGGCGAGGTGCTCACCGCGCTCAAGAAATACGACCTCGAAAAGAACACGCTCGTACTGTTCCTTTCCGACAACGGGCCGTTCCTGTCTTACGGGTCGCACGCCGGCAGCTCTGGCCCGCTCCGCGAGGGAAAGCTCACCGCGTTCGAGGGCGGGGTGCGCGTGCCGTGTGTTGCGCGCTGGCCCAACAAGGTGCCGGTGAAGCACGTCAGCGACGAACCGCTCATGACGATCGACCTTCTCCCGACGCTGTGCAAACTGTGCGGCGCCGGGCTCCCTAAACTGCCCATCGACGGTAAAGACGTGGCGCCTGTGCTCTTCGGAGAGCCCCGCGCGATGAGCCCGCACCCGGCCTACCTGTTCTACATCGGCGACGAGTTGCACGCGGTGCGCGCGGGCAAGTGGAAGCTGCACGTGCCGCACGATTACCTCACCGTAAACGGCACCCCCGGGGCCGACGGGAAGCCGGCGAACTACGCGAAAATGCGCCCCGAAGCCATGAACGTTTCGGGCGTTCGCGGGATCGCCAGCCGCCACGGGTACAAGGTCGAGAAGAGCCCACTGGCGCTGTACGACCTCAACAGGGACCCGGGCGAGCAGGTGAACGTTGCGGAGAAGAACCCGCGGGTCGTAAAGGAACTCATGAAGCACGTCGAAGCGGCGCGGGCCGACCTCGGCGACGCGCTCACGGGCACCAAGGGCAAGGGGGGCCGCGCCTGTGGCACGAGTGAGTAGCTCCCCGGAGCGCGGACCAAAGCCTCGAGCCACGCCGAGACGCGACGGTCAGTCGTCCAGGTCCCACACCACCACTTGTCCGGTGTCGCCACCGGCGGCGCCGCGCAACCCGTCCGGGGCGAAGCAAACGGTGCGCAGCCGCCCGATGTTCCACTCGCACCGCCTCCGCACGTTCCAGGTGGCCGTGTCCCAGATCATGGCGGCGGTGTCGTTGCTGGAGGTGGCCAGCCGGGTGTCGTCCCGTGTGAGGGCGGCCGAGGTGAAGTGCTTCAGCGACGAGTTCAGGCGCTTGACCGGGGCGATCGGGGGACCGATGTGTTGATCGCGTACAGCGCCCGCTGGTAAATGAGCGCGCCCGTCCCATCGGGGCCGACGGCGCCTTCGCGGGCGAAGGTGGGCAGATCGCCGGCCCACTCGGCGAGGAACTCGCCGGTCGCGGTGGCGAACACCTCGATACCCGGGCGCGAGACGTTTTGTCGGCCGCGCGGGAGCGCACACACGCGGGCGAACCATCCCCCATCAGCGGAGCACAGGAGCTCGCGGTAGCCGCGGTAGTGGTGGTTCCGGGTTGAACGCTCGGGTGGCGTGCCACAGGTCGACCCGGCCGCCCGGACCGGGGCGGGCGCCGCGGATGTGCAGGGCGCTGGCGGCGCGGTCGGTGGTCACGGAGATGAGCGCTCGCCTGTCTGGCACAGATTCGATGGCCGAAACCCCTTCGAGCCCGGTTCGTCGCTCTTCCGTCCGGTGCGCACGTTGTAACGGCTGGCGACGTGACGGAGGGTCGGAGCCCGAGTTGCCGCACACCGTATTTTCCGCACGCTCAACCGGAAACGCCCGGATTTGATATCAGTCCTTTTTCCGGGTCGCGGTGCCCACCGCGGCTTGGGCGTGGGTCCGCACCCACAATGTCCCGGTTCCTGCCGCGCACTTTTTCCACAGCGCAAGGGCGCGGGCCGGCTGGTTCCGGTTGGCGAGAAACCAGCCGAAGCAGAACTCGGCGTCCCCCCGTAACTCGGGGGCGATGTTGCCGAGTGCGGTCGCAACCGCGGCATCGTCCGGCGTCTGGTCGGCGGTCCACCAGCCCCGCAGGGCGGTCACAATCTGGCCCACGGCGGGGTGCCGGCTGGGCACCTTCTCGAACGTGCCGAGGGCGGCGGTTCGCCCCTTGGCGTCGCCGTCCGCGTCGGCGAGTAGGGCCGCAAACACGACGCTCAGGTCCGAAGGGCCGACCGCGTTGGTCTTGTCGAAAAGCGCCCGGGCGGTTTTCAACTCGCCGGCCAGCAAGTAGAACCGGGCTGCGTTAAATAGCTCGCCGGCGGCCGTTCCCGTGCCGTACCGGTGCAGATATCCGCGCACCGCTGCTTCAGCCCCGGTGCGGTCCATTTTGCCGGTCGCTCGGCAGGTGAAGTACCACGGGTACGCCCCGCCCGGGTACCGGTCCGCGTTCGCCTCGAACAGCCGGTTCGCCTCGTCCCAGTTGTTGAGCCCCACCTGACAATCGGCCGCGCACAGGAGCGCCCATCCGGCCCCGCTCTCGGCCGCGGCAGTTGCGTACGGCTCGGCCCGTTTGAAATCGCCCCGGTTCATGTGATATCGGGCCAGATCCACACGCGCCTGGGCGTGGTACAGTCCGGTGTCCGGAATCTCCAGCGAATCTTCCAGGGTCGATTGCCACCGGGCCAGGTCCCCGGCGCCTTGGTACAACTGTGCCAGCGCGAGGAACGCCTCCCCGGATGGGGACAGCTCGGCCCACCGTTTCCAGCACCGGATCGCGTCGGCCTGGCGCCCGTCGCTCAGGTGCCGGCGCCCGAGCCCCCACAGCACGACCGCGTGATCGGCGTACCGGGCCTCCGCTTCGGCCAATTGTTCTCCCGGCAGCGTCCCGTATATAGCCGCGAGCGCCTGTCCGATCGGGGCGTGTGGGCTGGACTTCACCAGTTGCGGCACGAACGTCTTGATGATCCCGGCCTCGCGGTGCAGGTGCGCCCGGTGAGCCTCGTCCGGGTACAGCGCCGAGAGGGTGAGCCACACTTGCGTTGGTTGCATCCCCACCTTCTGAGCCCGCCGCAGGTACGCGCCGGCCTTCACGCCCAGGTTCCGGCCCGTGGCGTCCAGCCGGGCCCGGACCGCGGCCGGGTTGCGGCGGTGGTCGAAGGTGTAGCTCTCGATAAAGGCCCGCCGCGGGTGCCCGCCGAGCAGCGCGAGGAACGCGGTCGCTTCGTCCGCCGTGTCCACGCCCCAAGAATCGGCCATGAACCCGAGCCGGTGAGCCGCTTGGGTGAACCGCACCTCTTGGAGCACCGTACCGAGAGCGGCCCAGGACGGTTCGCCCCGGTCCGCCGGACCGGCGGCACGCAGGGCCGTGTAGAGGCCCGCCTCGTCGCCGAGGGCGGCCCGCACCGGGGCCGGTAGGCCGGGCATCTCGCCCACCCGCGGCGCCAACTGGCGGCTCAGCACCGCCGGGCCGAGGACCGTTGCCGAGTGCTGGTGAGCGACCCCGCCGACCCGGCACATGGCATCGTGCGCGAGGTAGCACTCGGGCTCGGCCCGCAACAACTCGTGCCCGGCGCGGATGGTCGCGGCCTGCACCTCGGGCGCCTCTCGGGCCAGAAACTCCAGCACCCGGAGCAGCGGGGAATCGCGCTCGGCTCGGGCCGCTGCGAGCCTGGGTAGGTCGAAGTGAACGTAGGAGCCGACCGCCGCGGCCCACGCCGGGACGGGGCCGTTGGGAGCCAGCTTCTGGGCCGCGCTCAGGTCGTGCAGCGCCAGCGTGTGCCACCCGGACAGGCCGGCCGCATACGCCCGGAGCCGCAGCGCGTCGGCCGAGTTGGGGCGCCGCGCCACCAGCCTCTGCGCGTACAGCACGGCCCGGGCCCGAAACACGAACGGGGTCGAACTCCAGTGGAACTCGGTGAGCAGCGCCAGGTTCGCGTACCCGCGGGCCAGTGCGGACACCAGCGCGTCCGACTCGCCCTTCGCGCGGATCTCGGCGTGGAGCCGGCGGACCGCGGCGAGCTGGGACGTCTCCCGCATCTGCCCGAGCGCCCGTTCGGCCTCGGCGGGAACCGGGGTGTCGGACGCCCGGTTCGGCTTGACGGCCCGCCCCGCGGCGCCCAGGCACCGCACAAAGAACCCGCGCGCGAGCCGCTCGATCCCGGCCAGGTATTCGTCCGTGCCGGCCTGGTACGAATTCAGTGCCAGCGACCCGCGCCAAAACTGGTGCTCGGCCCCAAGCGGGCCGGCCAGAACGGACCACGGCCCGGGGACGCCAGCCACGCGCCGGACCCGAAACTGCCGGTCCGCCGGGAGCCGGGGCGGGAGGGCGTCACCGAGTTCCGCGTCCAGCACCCGGAGCCCGCACTCTTCGCGAGCCGCGATCCCGATGGCCTGCCGCACCAGTTCGTGGTCGAACAGGTCCGGATTGAACGGAGACGAGCCGTCGTCCGGGAGCAGAAAGACCGTGTCCTCGAGTTCGGTCGGGGCCGGGGCGCCGGGCATCTTGGGCGGTTCGACGTCTGTCGGGAACAGGCTGGTCCGGGCCGGGGCTTCCGGGGGGCGTGTGGCGACATCGCCCGGCGGCGGAACGGGGGGCACGTTTTTCGAGACCGCTTGGTATCCGAACCAGATGAGCACCGACCCACCGATCACAACAACCGCAAGAACGGCCCACGCCCAACGAGGGTTCCGGGGCTTTTGGCGCACCCGTGGCGCCGGGCGCTTTTTTCGCGTTTCGTCCGGTTCGGGGGCGCCGCGGGTGCCGCGGACCCGGGCGCCACAGGACGGGCACACACCCACCGCACCAGGGGCCGGACGGTCGAACTCCTCGTCACAGCGCGGACAAGATAACGTCGAGTCGTGCATGGTGTCTCAGTGCGGCGCGGTGTGTTTCATGGCAGTTCAGGGGTTATGAGTATTGATCGGGCACCGGACCGGAGTCAACGGGCAAATTCGCCGCAGAAGCAAACTCGCAAACTGGTGCCACGCACCGCGCGCCGTCCCGAGCACCGCGTGCCGGCCGGCAGTTCGGTCGAGTGTGCGATCGTAAAGCCGCGAGGGGGGCGTGGTGAAACGCCGCACCCGCTTGTGGCGGCGGAAGTCGACCGGCCTTCGTTGGTTCACGTGCGTGTGGCCAGTAAAGGGTAAACGGTGCTGCGTCGGCCTGCCGCGTGCGGGTGCATTCAGCTCCCGGGGCACGGGCCACCCGGACCTCTGGACTTGGTATCACTTCCGACGGGGCCGGGGCTCAGGCCCCGGCCGCACGGAGCACATCCGGCCACGGCCACACCGCGATCGTCGAACCGTGCTCCCGGTGCCCGGTGGTGTACGACACCGCCAGCGCGGTGCCGCCCGGCGCGAACTCCACCTGACCGCCGCGCCACACCTGGTCCTCCAGCACCGCGCGCACGAACCCCAACGACTTCCCGTTCGAAACGTCCCAGAACCCGACCCACCCGCTTTCGGTCTCCGCGGTGACCGCGTGCCGACCGTCTTCGCTGTAGGCCAGGCCCGATGGCTGGTGCCAGTTGGGCGTTTGCAGATCGACCGTTGCGCCGCCCGCGAGCGGCACGTGCCGCACCAGCACCCGGTGCGGGCTGTACGCCTGGCGCCGCACGAGTGCAGCGGTCCCGTCGGCCGAGAGCGCGAACTCCGTTGAAGGCGCGTACCCCCCCGGGAGGTCACGAAACGCGCCGGCCCGGACCGGGGTGGAGGTGCCCCGAGCAACGTCCACATCCCGGAGCTCGCCGGTAAAGGTCAGCCCCAGGAGGCGCGACCCGTTTGACGTGTACCGCAGCAGGCTGAACCCTTCGAGAGCGGGGTGGCTCGTGTACTGCGGGCGGGGCTCGGTCAGGTCCGCGGTGAGCGCCTGTTGGTACGCCAGCAGCGTCAGGTGCGAAGCGTTCGGCGCGAGCGCCACCCGGCCCCACACCTGCCAGGAGCGCAAGAGCAGGTTCAGATCCGTGGCCCCGTCGGGCCACCGGTACACGGCGCCGTCGTTCATCGCGATCACGACGCCGGCGGCGCCCGACGCGATCGCGGAGACGTGGTTGCTGAGCCGCTTCTTCCCGGTCACCGTGGTTCCATCGGCGCGGTCCACGGCGCGGACCGCGCCGGCCAAGTTCTGGCCGACCAGGCGCCGCCCGTCGGCGGTGAACCCGAACCGCGACAGGTGGGCGCTCCACCCACCGAACTGACCGAACCCGCCGGCCGCGGTCCCGCCGTCGGCGCGGCGGTCGAAGCACGGGCCGCACGAATCGCCCATCCACCCGAGCGATTCGGGGGTGCCGACCGCGCCGCACCGGCACGCTGCGATATACCGCTCGTCGGCGCCCTTCGCAGTGCGGACACCGAGCACCGCTTCGGGGTAGACCTGCCACCAGGGGGGCAGCGCGCGGAGCTGCGTTTCGCTGCGGGTGCGCGAGTCGTAGGAGCGGGTGCGGCCGATGAGCCGCACGTGCTTGCGCCCGGCCGGGTCGGTCCACCACCCGGCGACCACCTCGGGCACCGCGCGCCCGCCCTTGCACGACCGGCGCCGGCCCTCGGGGCCGCTCCGGAGCACGTCCTGGGCGAACCGCCCCCAGAAGGCCGCGTCGCGCGTCATCCGGTTGGTCTGCTGCCGGTTCTCGCGGTTCGCGGCCTTCATCGCATTGCCGAGCGCGCGGGCCAGCGCGCCCTCGTCGGGATCGATCAGCCGCTCGTCGAAGGTCGCCATCGCGCGTCCTCTGCTGCCGGAGCCGGCCTTCAGAATAACCGAGGACGCGCACGAACCGCCGCGCCGGTTGCAGCCCCCGCACGCAACAAGCGGTCGGGGCACCGGTTCGCGGACAGCGGGCGGCGCAAATCGTGTTAAATATCCGATTCGGGAGCGGGGCTCATCCGGGCGACGCGGAGCTTCGCGGAGCGGGCGCGGGGGTTCGCCCGGCGCTCCTCGAACGTGCACCGGATCGCGTCCGGGCTGACCGACGCGTATACGCCCGCGCGCAGCCCGTCGCGGAACGCGGCCTTCACCAGCCGGTCCTCGCCGCTGTGGAACGAGATGATCGCCGCGACGCCGCCCGGTTTGAGGATAGCCGGCAGCACCCGCAAGAGCTGTTGGAGGCTCGCGAGCTCGCGATTGGTCAGGATGCGGAGCGCCTGGAACACGCGGGTGATCGGGCCGAGCCGCTGTTTCCGCTCCGACGGCGCCCCGGGGGTCCGGTTGATCCGCACCGGGGCCGCGGCTTCGATGAGCGCGCGGAGCTGCTTGGTGCTTTCGATCGGGGCCGCGGCCCGCTGCGCGACGACGGCCGCGGCGATTGCGTCGGCCTGGGGCTCGTCGCCGAGGTCCCAAAAGCACGCCCGGAGCTCCTCGCGCGAGAGGGCCGCGAGGAGCTGTGCGGCGGTGCGCCCGCGGGTGCGGTCCATGCGCATGTCGAGCGGCCCGTCCCGCATGAACGAGAACCCGCGGGCGCGATCGTCCACCTGCATGCTCGACATGCCGAGGTCCGCGAGCAGCCCATCGACCTGCGGCACCCCCTCGAGCGCGAGGACCGTCGGGAGGCCGGCGAAGTTCGTATGGTGGAGGCTGAACAGCCCGCCCGCGGATTCGAGCTTGGGCCGTGCGGGCTCGATGTTGCCCGCGTCGAGATCGGTGGCGACGAGCAGCCCGTCGGGGCCGACCCGGCGGAGCAGTTCGAGCGCGTGCCCCGCAAACCCGAGCGTGCAATCGACGACCGTTTGTCCCGGTTGCGGGTTCAGTGCGGCGAGCACCTCGGCGAGCAACACGGGGACGTGTTCGCCCTCCCCGGTGGAGCGCCGGACGCGCTTCCGCCAGAAGGGGCGCTTCTTCTTCTTCTTCGGTTGCTCTTGAGCCATAAGGGGAATTGTAGCCGCGCGGCGCGGAACTTTCCCCCCGCGGCGCGCGTGTTCAGGTGGCCGCACGCCCGCGCGATCTGCGCACGCGTCGCACCACGCGGCTCCGACCGCTGCGCCCCTTGCACCTCCGCGTGACGTGCGGGCCGTTGCCAGATGGAGACCTGTGCTCTGCGCCCCTCGCCGGGCGCGGGTTCGAATACGCCCGGCCTTCAAGACAAACGCTGTCGCGCCGGCAAATCGAAGGTCATCAAAACACTTCCGGCGGAGGCCCTTTGACATTACAGCCCGTGATCGAGCCCCTATTTTGGGACCAGCGTCACTTCCCCGGGTGTCGCAGAACGCGGCCGCCGAGCGCCTCAACGAACTCGCCCCCTTTAACGGCAAGGTGCCCGTTCACGAGCACCCACTTGACCCCGGCGGCGTACTGGTGCGGCTTCTCAAAGGTCGCCGTGTCGCGGAAGGTTTTGGGGTCGAACACTACGACATCGGCGAAGTACCCCGGCTTCAGGTAGCCGCGGTCGGTGAGCTTCAAAATGTCTGCGGGCAACCCGGTGGAACTGCGAATCGCGGCCTCCACGGGGATCTGCTTCTCTTCGATCGCGTACCGCCCGATTTTTCGCGGGAACGTGCCGTAACTTCGCGGGTGCGGGACCGTCGCGCCCGGCGCTTGAACGCCCCCGTCGCTTGCGGTCGCGACCCACGGCTGCTTCATGTAGATGCGCACGTCGTCTTCGCTCATGCCGAAGTTCACGATCTGGGCGCCACCGTTCCGCTCGATTTCCAGAACGATGTCGATGGGCTCTTTCTTCTCCGCGCTCGCGATGGCTGCAATGTTGCGCCCCTGCCATTTTGGCGCCTGGGAGTAGCGCGCGATTTGGATACGCGCGCCGCCGTCTTTGCCGAGTTCCTTCACGATGTCGGCTTTGATCTTGGGGCCGATTCGCGGGTCGTCGAGCCGGGCAACGAACTCCCTCTCGGTGCCCTCGCGGTACTTCGCCGGAACGACGGTTGCCCGGAGCGAAGTGGAACTGGCGACATACGGGTACTGGTCGGCGGTCACGGCCGCGCCCTTCTTGCGTGCGGCTTCGATGAGTGCGACGGCGTCACCCGATTTGCCCCATGCGGATTTGCCGCTCGCTTTGATGTGCGAAATGTGGATTCGGCACCCGGACTCCTTACCGACGGTAAGGGCCTCTTCGATCGCGTCGAGGAGCCCACCGCCCTCGTTACGAATGTGGCTCGCGTACATCCCCCCGTGCTTCGCCGCGATTTTCGCGAGGGCCACGATCTCGTCCGTCTTCGCGTAAGTCCCGGGGTTGTAGATGAGCCCCGTCGAAAGTCCCCAGGCGCCAGCGGTCATGGCTTTGTCGGTGAGCGCCTCCATCTGCTGCAGCTCGGCGGCGGTGGGGGGGCGGTTCGCGTTCTTCATCACCGCGCTGCGGATGCTGTTGTGCGGGGCGAGGTGAATCACGTTGGTGCCCACGCCGCCGGCGTCGAGCGTTTTGAAGAACGCGCCCACGTCCACCGGACCGGACCCGCAGTTCCCGGTGACCACAAGGGTGCACCCCTGGGTCACGTAGTTGCGGTTCAGCTTGCCCGTCTTGCCGGTGAGCCCCGGATCGCAGTGCGTGTGGAGGTCGATGAACCCGGGGCAGATCACGAGGCCATCCGCTTCGACTTCTTGCGCGCCGGCGACCTTGCCCACCGTTCCGATGGCCAGGATCTTGTCGCCCTTGATATGAACGTCGCCCTGAGTGGGTTTGCCTCCGCTCCCGTCGTATATGGTCGCGTTCCGAAACACGAGGTGGGTGTCCGGCGGCTTGGGGTCAGCTCCGCGGGTGAGCGACTGGGGGCCACAAACGATGAGCAGAGCGAACAGCGCGCGAGCGTTGACGAGGCGACGCATCGTGACCTCCGGGGTGTTGCGCCGAGTGTAACAAGAACCGCAACCGCATGCACAGACGGGTGCAGCCGTTTCCGGCGGCCAGCGGTTAGGGGACAGAAAGGCCACAAGAACGCGTCGGCGCTTAAGGTGCGCGTTGGTCCAGAGCGCGGCGAGTAGCCGCACGCAATTCGGGCGCCCGAGGTGGCTCGGAGCGCCTCCACCTCCACCGGTGTGATGCTGGCGGTGAGCACCCACGGCAGAGGGCTCAAAACAACTAACTCCGCAACGCCTGCATCGGGCGGCCCCCTGGAAACTCGTGGTTGATGCCCCTTCTGTAGCGTTGTGCCTTTCTGATGAACCCTTTACGCCCCGATGGCACCAGCCAGCACCACCGAGTACCCGCGGTTCTCGATCACCGAGCAGTCCCCGAACGTGTCGAAGATGAGGGGCATCACCGCGGTCGGCATCTTCGTCACGAGGTAGTACCGGCCGCCCGGTTTCAGCAAGTCGCGCGCGCCCTCGATAAACAAGCGCGTGATTTCCGACTTCGCGTAGTACGGCGGGTTGGCGAGGATCACATCGAACGTGCCCCCCTCCAAGCCCTGAAGGCGCGTGGCGTTCACAAAGCGCGCGTTCGTAGCGCCGTTCGCCTTCGCGTTCAGTTCCGCAAGAGCCATCGCGCGCAGGCTGCTGTCGATGAACGTGACGCGCCCCTCCGGTCCGGCCATCGCGCCCGCGAGGCACCCGACGGCCCCGTTCCCGCACCCCAGGTCGAGGACGCTGTCGCCGGGGTTGATCTCGGTGACTTCGAGCATCGCGCGCGAGCCGGCGTCGAAGCGCCCATAGCTGAACGTGCCCGGGCGCGAGACGAACTCCATCGGCGCGCCCGCGCCGATCTTCGCGTGGTACTTGACCTCGTGCCGCCTTCGGGCGCCGGACTCTTCCGTTTTCGTGCTGAAGAACGCCATCCCGTTTTCGCTCGACGGCGTTTCGCCGCACTTCCCGAAGATCTTCTTTTGGAGCTTCGCGAACTGGCTGTCGCGCTCGTACTCGGAGAGCGTCAGGAACAGGCCGCCCACGGCGAGGACGTGCGCGCCCTGCTCCACGATGTCGAGCTTCAGTTCGCGGTCGGCCTGCGCGGACGCGGGGAAAATCACCGTGTTGAACCGCGGCGGCAGGTCCCACAGGTCGGCGACCGTAACGACTTCCGCCTTCGTCTCGACCTCGGCGAGCGTTTCGCGGACGCGGTCGGTTTGGTGGAGGTCGAACTGCGCGCAGGTGACATCGGTTTCGGGTAGGGCGAGGGTCTTCACGAGGTTCGCGACCGGCCATGGCGGCCCGACCGCGATCAGGACCGGCGGCTTCACACGATGGGCGACCGTTGCGAACAGTTCGGTAATGTGCTTCATGCGTGCATTGTAGCCCTTCGGTCGGGCGCGGCTTTCTCCCTGGGAGCGCGGCCGTCCCGGCCGCAGGTACCCCCATGAAGGTGGCGATACGGTTCTTCGCCCACGGCACCCGCGGGAACTACTCGCGGCCGGGATGGCCGTGTGGCTTCCTCCCT